>JAEZJA010000204.1 GCA_023415895.1 Bacillota bacterium | reverse complement strand
ACGTACGGTTCGAGGACTGCTCGCTGGATCAGGCGGATTTCAGCCATACGCCGCTGGGCGGTATCGATCTGACGAGCGACACCATTGACGGCCTGACACTGGCCGGCGACGAACTGAAAGGTGCGATCGTCACGGCGTATCAGGCGTGCGAGCTGGCGAAGCTGCTCGGCGTGATTATTCGCTGACCCGCCGTGCCGCGGCCTTTTCGGCAAAACGGCTGCGTTTGACAGTGCAGCGTTCATGCGTTCCCTCGCCGATAATGCCGCTTTCATCATAGGCGGCCACATGAAATACAAAACGGCGGCCGTCTGTTTCCAGCAGCTCCGCTTCGGCGCGCACAACGGCTTTTTCGGGTGTGGGATTGAGATGGGTAACGTTCACACTGGTGCCGACTGAGGTAATATCCTCAGGCAGTGCCGGCTGAATGAGCATCAGGGCGGCATACTCCATCAGAGCGATCATATAGGGTGTTGCCAGGACGTCCACCGTCCCGCTCTTGAGCGAACTCGCGAGCAGCTCCCGGGTGACGGTCTGCTGCTGGATTTCCTTTTTGCCGATCAATTCTTCGTACATGCTGTTGTCTCCTCATTTCCTGCTATACTCTTTGGGTATTATACCATAATGCAGAAATGCTTGCTTGCAAGGGCATTTCTGCGTCTATTATAGCATACTCCGAGCAATTTCATGCTTTTTATGTACGGCTATCCTGCGAGGCATTTTACCTTCACTGAAAGGAGAATATCCTTGAATCTGTCTTTTCTCCATCACCGCCCATCCCGGCCGTCATATGGGACAGGGCCAAAGCGCATTCTCTTCATGGATGAGATGCGGGGCCTGGCGGTCTTCCTGATGGTTTTTTACCACGGCTTTTATACGCTGGGCTTTTTATTCGATATGGCGTGGGCCAGAGCGCTCTTTCTCTTTTTCATGCCGGTGGAGCCGCTATTTGCCGGTCTCTTCATCTTTATCTGCGGCATCTCCTGCTGTTTGTCACACAGCAATGTGCGGCGCGGCCTGTTGCTGCTTGCCGTTGCCCTCACCATCACGCTGGTGATGTGGATTTTCCTGCCCGAGGAGATCATCCTGTTCGGCATCCTGCATTTTCTGTCCGTTTCTATTCTGCTCTACGCTCTGCTTCATCGGGTGCTGGACAAAATCCCCCCCTTGGTGGGACTGCTTGCCTGCGCCTTTCTGATGCTGATTACCTGGTGGATTCCGGTCTACAATGGCTCACAAGTTGGCATTAAGGGGCTGTTGTCATGGCCGGTATCCGACACGCTGAAAAATCAGCTGTGGCTCTATCCGGTCGGTTTCAGCTATATCGAATGCGGCGACTATTTCCCCCTGCTGCCTTGGATTTTCTGCTTTCTGGGAGGCAGCTTCTGCGGCGTATGGGCAAAGGCAGGGCGCTTTCCGGCATGGATGTACAGAAAACACCTACCGGGGGTATCCATCCTTGGCCGTCACGCACTGATTGTCTATATTGTTCATCAGCCGGTGATATTCGGCGTCTGCTGGGTTGTGGATGCCGTTGTTCATTGGCTGAGATAGAGTTACTTGGGGCGCACAACGGTGCGTCCTTTTTTTATACGCCAATAAAAAACGCCTCTGTAATACGTATTGGGATAGACAATGGAATGTACCAAACAATTGGTAAATCAAATTAGAATACATAGTGAATAACACTTGCGTAACCAGTGGAAACCAATGTATAATAATAAATGGTTATATTATGTATAATAGGGATATATGTACACCAAAAGAACTCCATAAAATCAGCTTATTTCACTTAGCCACTCTTTACAATGAAAGGAGAGAATTTGATGGTTCACACAAGGACTATGATCCGCAGACTACTGTTTTGTCCGTTAATCACCTTCGCATTGATTCTTCTTATGTTTCCTGCGGGAATGTTCGATGTTTCGGCATCGTCCATTGTTGTATTTGAGGAGGATTTTGAAAACCTCCCGTCGGCCAATCAACCGGCATCTCCTAAGCAAAAGGTCTTTCCTGCCGGATGGAGACTCATTAACGTCGATGACAAAACACCGAGTTCTACAGTCGCCTATATTAATGATGCATGGATCATTCGTGAGGATTTTGATGAGGATACATCCAATCATGTGATGTTCAGTACGTCTTGGTACAGTCCTGCTGGTGCGTCTGAAGACTGGGTCTGGACGCCGTTGATTACTGACTTGCCTGCGGGATGTACTTTGAGTTGGCGTGCAAAAGCTTATGATCCTAATTTCCTTGATGGCTATGAAGTGAGAATTATGACTGCCCCTGATCAACCCACAGGTAGCACAGGCAATATTGGAAACATGGTCACAAACTCCACGGTTTTATTTAGTGTATCATCTGAGAACAGTGCCTGGACAACGCGTTCCGTAGACCTATCGGCTTATGCGGGAGAATCCGTATACATTGCTTTTCGGAACAAGTCCAACGATCAGTTTATTTTGGTAATTGACGATATCAAAGTTTCCTATGAAAAACCCACACCGGCCCCACCGCCTAGCCCCGTCATGGCAAGCAAAACGGATACCTCGATCACACTAAGTGACATAGCAGGCGCAGAATACAGCAAGGATAACGGCGCAACGTGGCAGGACAGCCCGGTGTTTGAAGGGCTCGCCCCGAACACATCCTACAGCTTTGTGGCAAGAATCAAGGAGACCACAAACGCCACCGCCTCCGCAACCAGCCCTGTTGCTGTTTTCGCGACCGATAAGTCCACGCCTGCCGCGCCGTTTGCTCCCGTCATGGCAAGCAAAACGGATACCTCGATCACACTGTCGGTCATCGCGGGTGCCCAGTAC
>JAEZJA010000128.1 GCA_023415895.1 Bacillota bacterium | reverse complement strand
GGGGAGGATGGCCGGGCCGTTTACAGCCCCGCTCCCGTGCTGGGGCAAATTCGCCGTAAATTCGGTTTGGTGTTTCAGAATTTCAATCTTTTTCCTCATTTTAATGTTATGCGCAACATTACCGAGGCGCCCATTCGTGTGGCCGGCAAGACCCGCCAGCAGGCACAAGAGGAGGCACGGGTTCTGCTTGCCAAAGTGGGGTTGGGCGATCGGGAAACCGCCTACCCCTGCGAATTATCGGGAGGTCAGCAGCAGCGGGTGGCGATTGCCCGGGCACTGGCCATGCAGCCGGATGTGCTCTTCTTTGATGAGCCGACCTCGGCGCTCGACCCCGAGCTGACGGGCGATATTCTCAACGTCATTCGCGACCTGGCGCAGGAGCATATGACCATGGTCATTGTGACCCATGAGATGGCCTTTGCCCGAGATGTTTCCGACCGTGTCATGTTTATGGACGGGGGAATTATTGTAGAGCAGGGCGATCCCCGGCAGGTGATTGACAATCCGCAGAGTGACCGCACAAAAGCGTTCTTGTCACGTTTTCATCAGCAATAAGAGGCACGCATTTTCATTTGTGCTTCAGCCCATAAAAACATTCACTATAACAGGTGTAAGAGAGAAAGAAAACCTCCCTTTGCGTTAATAGATGCTGGTTTTCCAACCGCATTATTACGCAAAGGGAGGTTTCTGTCGTTGTTTCTATACGACCGGGATTACATCATGGATTCATAGAGCTTTTTAATCTCGGCAACGTTGGTTTCACGAGGATTGCCGCCGGTGCAGGCGTCGGCAAGAGCCGATTCCGACAGGAACTGCAAATCCTCGGCCTTCACACCTATATCCGTAAGCTTTGCAGGAATGCCGACATCCTCGGACAGCTTGCGAACAGCGGCGACAGCGGCCTTGCGGTATTCCTCCTGGGACATGGCGTCAACACCCTCCACGCCCATGGCGCGCGCAATTTCACGGTACTTTTCACCGGTCGCCGGTGCGTTGTATTCCATAACCGTGGGCAGAATGATGGCATTAGCCACACCGTGAGGCGTGTCATACACCGCGCCAAGCGGATGAGCCATAGAATGCACAATACCCAGACCGACGTTGGAAAAGCCCATGCCGGCCACATACTGGCCAAGAGCCATGCCCTCTCGGCCTTCAGGGTCATTCAATACAGCCTTGCGCAGTGAGCGCGAGATGATTTCGATTGCTTTGAGATGCAGCATATCGGTCAGTTCCCATGCTGCCTTGGTAATATAGCCTTCAATGGCGTGGGTCAGCGCATCCATACCCGTGGCAGCGGTCAGACCCTTGGGCATGCTGGACATCATATCGGGATCAATGAACGCGATCGCCGGAATGTCGTGGGGATCGACGCACACGAATTTGCGATTCTTCTCCACATCCGTGATAACATAGTTGATCGTGACTTCGGCAGCTGTACCGGCCGTGGTTGGAACGGCCAAAATGGGTACGCATTTATGCTTAGTCGGAGCGACGCCTTCCAGACTGCGCACATCCGAAAACTCTGGATTGTTGATAATGATCCCAATGGCCTTGGCTGTATCCATGGAAGAGCCGCCGCCAATGGCAATCATATAGTCGGCGCCGCTTTTGGCAAACGCTGCAACGCCGTCCTGAACATTTTGAATCGTGGGGTTGGGCTTGATATCGCTGTAAACTTCATAAGGCAGAGCATGCGCGTTCAATATCTTTTCGACTTTAGCCGAAACACCGAATTTAACCAAATCCTTGTCGGTAACAACAAGAGCCTTTTGATAACCTCTTGTTTTGACCTCATCGGCAATGGACTGGATGGCGCCTGCGCCAAAATAGGACGTTTCATTTAAAACCATTCTGTTTGCCATACGGATACCTCCTAAGTGTTATGTGTATTAAAATTACGGATTTCAGTATACCACATAATGTTTTGATAGAAAATACTTTCTGATGATGTGGACAAACAAATCTTGTTCAGATAATTTTTTCTATTTTGTGTACTGGCATCATTTCGGTACCAAACGTATGCACCAATCGGCATCTTTTATAATACAATTATAGTGAACCCAGGGCGATCGAAAGGATCATTGTATGGATACACAACGTATACTCACGGGTATCCGTCAAGGCGCTTACAGGCAAATCGGTGCCGGATCAGGCAGGTTCGTGTATGATCTGGACAACGGTTATGTCGCCAAATATGCCAGAAACCGGCGGGGTCTTGCGCAAAACAGAAGCGAGTGCCGGATCGCCTCGTCCGATCGGTCGGGCATGTTGGCAGGAATTCTTCAAGCAACAGAGGATTACCGGCTGGTGATTATGGAAAAGGCAGAAAAAATTACCGATATCTCTGATATTATATCCTATTATCAGGCTAAAAATTCCCATGAATTTCTCAGGCTGCCCCAGATGAAGGGCTTGTATGTACAATACCATCTCATGCTGCGTGACCTGCTGCGTCCAGTCAACTGGGGAAGGATCAATGGAAGGCCGGTCATCGTGGATTATGGCTTCACACGATCTGTCAAAAAGAAATACTATTCCCTCTTTTAGAGCCTGCGCATATACTGTATCAGGCACAGACCTGAATGTGATCATCACAAAAAAGGAGGCACTGATCAATGACTTGCGGATGCGCGAAAGTGGAAGAAAGAGCTACCGAAAGAACGGGCTGCGGCTGTGGCTGCGGAGGCGTCAGAGTAGAAGAAAGAGCTACCGAAAGAACGGGCTGCGGTTGTGGCTGCGGAGGCAACAATGGCCTTTGGTGGATCATAGTGATTGCCATCGTCGTTCTTTGCTTATGCGACAATGATACCCACAGAACTTGCTAATGCTAGTGACAATAAGCGGCGCTGCCTCAAATGAGGAAGCGCCGCTTTCCACGTTGTTGATGAATTCTATGGTTACGTGCTATTCGAAATTGACATTGACTGTCAGAAACGTTACAATAAGCAATGAACCTGTGCTGACGGCTGCAATAAGTATGCGCAGCACATTGAAAATGCAGAAGGGGATAGGATTAATGGGAATACAAAAAGAAGCCTTTGGACGGCTTGCGGATGGACGTGCGGTGGAGCGCTACTGGCTGGAGGGCAAGTCTATCCGGATGGCTGTCCTGACCTATGGTGCGACGATCCAGACAATAGACTATGCTGGCAAAGATATTGTTCTTGGCTACGACACATTGGAGGGATATGTCCACGGCGGTTCCTATCAGGGAGCCTCGATCGGTCGGTATGCCAACCGCATTGACGCGGGCAGGTTTACTCTCAATGGACAACATTACGATGTGGGATGCAACGAAAACGGCATCGGCCATTTGCACGGAGGCAAGATTGGCTTTGACAAGAAGGTATGGAACGCGCAGATTGTGCAGGATACGGACGAGCCGTCATTGATGCTGACACAGGTGGCGGAAGACGGAGAAGAAGGCTACCCCGGTACCTTGCGTGAAACTGTCACTTATACCGTAACGGCTGAGGACGTCATACGCATCTCGTATCAGGCGGCATCGGACAAGGATACGGTCGTAAATTTGACAAACCATGCCTATTTTAACATTAATGGCTGGGACGGCGGCGATATTCTCAATGTTGGGCTACAGATATTTGCAGATGCCATTACACCTATCGATAAACGCTTTGTTCCTACAGGCGAGCTGATGCCTGTGGAGGGCACGCCCTTCGATTTTCGTCAGCCCAAGACGATCGGACAGGATATCCACGCCGATCACGAGCAGCTCAAGCTGGCCGGAGGGTATGACCACAACTTTGTACTGGGTATGACACGCGAGTTCCGGCACGCCGTATCGGCGTATTCGCCTGCAACCGGGTTGCGTCTCGACTGTTATACCGATTTACCGGGTGTGCAGCTTTATGTTGCCAATATGCTCAATGAGCCGGGCGGTAAGGGCGGTAAAGCGCTGTATCCTCATCAGGCCTTCTGCCTGGAGACGCAGTTCTTCCCCGATTCTCCCAACCATCCCGAGTTCCCGTCTGCGGTTCTCAAGGCCGGTGATGTGTGGACATCAGTGACCGAGTACCGTTTGTCCAAATA
>JAEZJA010000117.1 GCA_023415895.1 Bacillota bacterium | reverse complement strand
GTACACGCGTTTATTTAAGCAGCATATGGGCATGACACCCTATGCATATTATCAGGAAGTTAAAATTAAAAAAATAAAGAAAAAGCTATGTGAGAGTAACCTAACCGTTGCAAAGGCGTTTGCTGAGTGCGGCGTAGATTATAATGGAGGCTTTGTAAAACTATTTAAACATAAGACAGGAATGACTCCGTCCGAATACCGGGCTATGATGATTGAAAACAGGATACACAAAACGATAAAAGCCTTTGAGCCTTAATAGGTTCGAAGGCTTTTTAAAACAGCCAAATTCATCATAAAATGAGCAACAGGAGTGATATCCCAGTTGTCATGAACATTATATAATAATCTATGATATAAAAATGCTTTACAATTCATCGAAGGAATACATGAGCAAAACAACGTTATTTGGCCGTATGCACACCCGTGTTGTCAAAAATATAGTATAGGAGGTTTTACTATGGTAAACCAATGCACTTCCCTTTCAAAAATGGCGAGAAGGATGCTAGCCTTGATTCTTGCAACGGTTTTTACCCTTTCAGCGGGATCGTTAACCGGAATGCTGCCGATGGCGCAGGCACAGGATGCTGAGGACTATTGGGAAATACGCCAAGTCAGCGAAAATTTTAGTAACGACCGGAATGATTCGAATGAATACGACAACCACGTTTTTACTGAATGGAACTATACCCACCCGACAGAAGCAGACTATCTGAATATCACTTTCGGCTCCGAAAGCAGCTCGGAAAGCGACTATGACGTGGTTTATATTATTACCGAGTCGGGAGCAACCTTTAACCTGAGCGGCGATTTGTACAATCAAGAAATAACTGTGGCAGGAGACAGTTTTCGGCTGATTTTTGTGACGGACTATTCGGTGACCGACTATGGATTTGATGCCATCATCACCGAAGGGCAGGAAGAGGATGTTAGCTACGACCTTGTTCCTCCGGATGGCGCCCATCTTCCCTCGGACTGGAAAGGCGTCAATTTTGTGCTGTTTTTATCTTTGTTCAATGAATATAGTGATGGTAGTCATTATTTAATATATGACCTGGCAGATATAAGTTCTCTTGATATGAGTAACTATCGTCTGCCGGCTGTACCGGATCTTTCTGCATTTACAGGATTAACCGAGTTGAATCTGCAATACAATAACATTACTAGCCTTCAGGGTGTACAATTTCCCGAAGGACTGTTATCTCTGTATTTATCCTATAATCAAATTGAATCCATTGCTGGTGTTCAGTTTCCGGAAGGACTTACAGAGCTGTATTTAGACAATAATCAAATTGAATCCATCGCCGGTGTTCAGTTTCCGGAAGAACTTGAAGAGTTGGAATTATATTATAATAAAATTGATAACCTTGAAGGGGTTCAGTTTCCGTCAAAGCTTCAATACCTGGATTTATATGGTAACTGGATTCACTCACTTGCGGGTGTTCAATTTCCAGAAGAATTGTCACGTTTGGATTTAGGGTTCAATCATATCACCAGCTTGGAAGGCGTTGACTTTCCGGCAGGAATTAGGTATCTGGATTTAGATTTAAATCAACTTCCTTTTTCCGAAAAGGATAGCATTTATGCCATGATTCAAGAATTGGAAGATCAAATGGATGATCAAACGGATGATCAAACGGATGATCAAACGGAATATCCACTTGAATATTATATAGGTTATCAGGGCCCTTATGCCTGTGTCACTAGGGCAACAAGCGCATGGGTAGGTTATCCTGAGGATCTTCCTTACGAAATTAAACATGAAAGCGACGAAGACTATACCGCCTTGGCAATGGATGAGGAGTATTTACTGGATAAACCAGGCATCTATTGGGTAAAATATGATTCTGAGTATGTATACTGTGCTCCCTTTGTGAAGCTGGGTACTTTGGAAGAAGAGTATTCCTTTAACCCAGGAGAAACGAATGTTGAATCCGATTTTGGTGAAAACAGCCTGTCTCCCGATGCGCTAAACACAGACAGACAGAGCAGTGACATTGTGCATACAGGGGTGTCCTTGAATCTTGAAAAGCAAGTGGATACTGATTCGATTCTTACCTTTATCGCTTCTCTGAACAAAACCAGTACACGCCGCGTCTATGATTTCAGTTTATATGAGGGCTACGATGAGGAATTTGATTACTCGGATCAAATAGAGCTTACTTTTCAAGATGTTGAGGAACCTTCTGCCCTTGCTTTCTCTGATCTATCGCAACTGTCTTTCCGAATCCCTCTTTCTGAGGCGGATGCCGAAAAAGACCTTAAGCTTACCGCTAACGGGTCAGATGTCAGTTTTGAGATTATAACCGAGGAGGGGAAAAAGTACCTCTCATTTACCGCGCCATCTCTGGGTGAATTCCGTCTGACGGCAACGCCAATTCAAGAGCCAACCGAGTCCACTTCCTCGACATCGTCCACGCAAACCAGCACTTCCGAAACATCGCAATCAACGGATACTACAAAACCATCCGATGCCACCAAGGCTCCAGTCACAGGAGTATCCTCATCTTTACCTGTTGTACTGACCGCATTGTTCTTGGCAATAGGGTTTGTATTGGTGTCCAGCCGCAAAAAAGCTCAAGTATAAACACCGGTTAAAAAGGCATTGATATACTCTGTATATCGTTCATGCGGCAAAACCTCCTTTTGCTAAAAAGCAAAAGGAGGTTTTTGTATGTGAAGATTTTTTAACCGCACCGGCATAGCCGTTGGTTATCATTTGCTATAGTTACAACAAAAAAGACTGTCGACATAAACAACAGTATTGTTTGTGAAGATAAGAGGAAGCAATCCTCCCTCACCACCACAGTTTGGAAGTCATCAACGCCCATCAGCCGGTATACATCTACAATAGATGAAACAATGGTGCGGCGGATTATCTGGCGCTGACGGACAAGCTGTTGGAGGTATAAGTGGCCAATATCAATAGGGACAACATATTGAAGCAGTTAGACCGAATGCAGGCAGCTTATGAGGATATGGCACTCATGAGCAAACCAATGAGCCTGTCAATCAAAGAAGTTTACCTGAACCCAGACAACATGGCTGCACAGCATGACAGCGACGAGGAAATCCGGGCACTGGCTGGCAGTTTCCAAACATCTGGCCTGATCCATCCGCTGACGTAAATAAAAACGGAGATCATCAGTATAAGTTCGCATAACACTGAGTAGCTCTTTAAAGGAGGCAAAAAAAGAACGTATCATTCCAAACAATCCATGTGTTGATCTTATTACCCCAGAAGCACGAGAGAAAAAAGTTCTGCCTTTATCGCCCTCGGACTGGATTACGGCTGTCAGAGCTTATCAATCTCCAATGGACTGATTATGATGCCAAAGAAAAGAAAATAGCTTGGAAACAAAATAGTATTAAGGAAAGTTATATACGGATTAGAGGGAAATTGAGGAATTCGAGGAAGATCTTTGAGTTACCTTGAATTATTTACATCAATATGGTACGATATAAAATTATAAGATTATTATTTTGAAAGGAGTCGATTGTATGCGCTGCACATGATAATCTTGGTGTTCCGAGTACATATCGAATGGCTACCGGATATATATTCGGGGCGTGGATCAAGAAGCAGCGCAAAAGCAAGCACAAACTAACCCCTACGGAGATTGAAAGATTAAACGATATAGAAATGGTATGGGTGAATAACGCTACTCACGATGCAATATGACAGATTGTTGTGGGATAGCTTTTTCAAAAAGAATTGAGTTTAGAACGAATACGCTCTTTAATGATGATAGATGGAATGTTAGTCTTAGTAAGTATTGTGTCGATAATCGTTTACCAACTTGATGTCGGATTATGCATGATAAGCGGGATACACGGAAAAATATGTGAAAACACGTGAAAGGTAAGATTACATGCTTCTGCAAAATGTTGAGTTGAAAAATAAATCAGTTCTTGTAACCGGTGCGGCTGGTTTTATCGGTGCTAACCTTGTTATGGAACTGCTTCGTAGTATGCAGCCGATCCGAATCGTGGGACTAGACAATATGAATACCTATTATGATGTTAGCCTGAAGGAGTATCGGCTGAAGCAGATTGAAGATCTTGCCGTGAACTATCCTCAAT
>JAEZJA010000106.1 GCA_023415895.1 Bacillota bacterium | reverse complement strand
CATCCACATTGATATGTCCCCAATCACCCGAGGATTTATCAACGATTGTCACATAAACATCCTTGCCGTACGCACTGGCAGGAATCTGAGCACTTCTTCTGGTCATTTCTTCTGCATTTTCGCCCGAGAGCTTAACCAGAACAGTACCGGTTTTTGCATCTGCAATTCCAAGGTACTCAAGCTCGGAATTTGCGCCGCCGCCGGTTAATGCGGACAGAAATTTCGCGTTGGCTGGAATTCTGAACGTCTTGCTCTTTAGTTCGCCAATCATCGAATCATTGTATTGCGTATAGGTTGGCGCAAACAAACTTGAATTAATAAAGTAACGTCCCTGTTTTGTATTGCCGCCTTTTGCGCTGGAGTTGGCAGGCATGTCCTTGAAGGCGTTGCGGCTGTTTAAAGGAATGTCATTTCTCAGAACCACGCTTTTTTTGTTGCCGTCCGATTCCGTAAACACAGAAAACATGGTGTTGTCCGTCATGAATGATTCCAGCGCCATCTTCCCGATATCCCAGCTATAGGGAATTAAGTTTCCGTTGAAATACACTATGCCGGTTCCCATTCCGGCAAGCGGAAAATTGACGTTTGACAATGTCTCGCCCTGATAGATGCGTTGTTTGCCTCCATCCGCAAGGGTTTTGCGTATCCACTCCGTCTGTCCGTCAAATTGGCCTGCGGATTGCTTGGGCTGCCTTGTGCTAATTTCGGGGTTAATTGCTGCAGAGATCATTCCTACAGATAAGCCCACGCAAAGCACAAGCACCATAGCCGATCTCAATAAAAGGCTTTTCCTCATTCCCTACTCCTTTTGCTGCTTCCCTAGCACCATTATTTCCGAAAGACTGGTCTGGTTCGTATCGAGGCCGGTAAACTCCATTTTGATTATCTTGCCCTTAACGCTGTCAAAGGCCGCCAAGGCACTGACTCCTGAATCGTCCGTGGATTTTGGCAATGCTAAATTCGTTATCGTGTACTTGCCATCAATCGTAATGTTGATTTTGCCTTCAACCCGCTTGCTGGCTCCGGGATAGACCAAGACGGCGGTAAGTTCGGTTTCCCTTGGGAACTCCAGCGTAATGGTATCTCCCTGACTTACAACCTGCTCGCCGGCAGCCTTTTTTGTGCTTATGGCAAACTCACCGTCAACCAGCTCGCAGCCCATTTTCACACCATTCCGTGAAATATATGCTTGGAAGGCAATGTTTAAATAATCGGATGAGCCGGAGGGCTTGGGCTGATATGTACGCGTCGGTCCCGACACAAACATCGACCCGTCGCTGCGAAAGCCCATTCTGTCCACCGCCACATTTCTGTCACCGCTTGGCGCGGTTGGTGTCGCATGTGTATGATAAACCATCATTAACTCTTTATCATCCGGAGACGTAGTCACGCTGTTGTGACCCGGCCCGGACACCTGAACTTTGCCGGTCTGTTCCGAGGTCATTGAAAGAACGGGATTCCCATCCGCTTTTGTAAACGGCCCCATGGGATTGTCTGACGTTGCATAGCATACGGAATAATATTTATTCGCATAGCAGTTTGTCGAATACATCAGGTAGTACTTGGAGCCGTACTTTATAACATAGGGTGCTTCCGTCCATACCGTTGCGCCGCTGTATAATTCATACATCTCTGTCGGCTTAGCCACCAGAACTGCATCTCCGACGACACCGCTCAGATCATCTTTCACTTTAACGACATAGCAGTGGCTTTCCGGCCTCCCGTTGACCTTGTTCTCGGAGCAATCACGCGAATAGTACAAATACACCGATCCATTCTCATCAAAGAACAGATGGGCATCAATCACCGCATAACCCGGATCGAAAAACGGACTTTTTTCGGGGTTCAGATACGGACCCTCGGGAGTATCCGACACAGCCAGACCAATGCGCATTCCCCTTTCGTCGGAAGTCAACGCCGAATAAACCATATAATATTTTGATCGGTATTCGTAAACTTCCGGAGCCCAGTAGTTGGTACGACCCCAATAGGTAGGTTGGTTACTCAGAGCAAGTGCGGATGTCCCCCATCGGACAAGATCATCAGATGGCCAGATTTTAAACCCGTTGCCCAAGGACGTGCCAACCATATAGTATTTTCCGCTGCTGGTTCTCATAACGCCGGGATCCGCAACGCCCCGCATTACTGCGTTTTTATAGAAGATGTCGCGCATGCTGCCTGGGTCAACCAACGTCAGTTCACTTGCCGACAGACTCGCCGAGCCCGACCCACTCATACTGGTTTCTTTGCATGAAGCGGATAGCAATAGAAGAATAAGAAAACCGCAAAGCAAAGCTGATCGTCTAGATATATGGATCATGCGATTTCATTATCCTTTCTAAAAATCAAATTGTCTCATAATCCAGACTGATCATAATATCCTGATCATAGTTACCAAACCCAGATCCAAATAAATTAACGCCGCCGGGGTACCGCGCGTCAGCTGGTGAAGCAATCCGAAATCTAATCGGCTTTTTGGGTTCAAACTTGAAATCCTGGATCGTGCAATTCGGTTCTCCTGATGGTATGCCATCAAAAAATGTTCCGTGCTCGTTTATTGTTATTTGTTTCATTAATCCGTATTGTGTTCCGAAGTTCCACCACTTAGGGGTCAGCACGCCGGGCTTTTCGCCAAAATCACCAGGTGAAGTCCAATACCCTACATACTTGTTATTGAAATAAAAATGAATATCCGATGGAAAGTTCTCATTGTAGCCAGGCGCTTCTGAACAGATTTCGAACGAAATCCGTATTTGCGTAAGTCGTTGGTTTCCCAAAAGGTAGTTAGGAAGCATATATTCAATCCATCCCTGAGAAAACCAGACAATTGATGCATCCACATGCTCCGGATCCATAAAGTACTGTGGATTATCGGCAAACTTAATAATGGATTTTGTTGTTGACAACCCGCATGGCGCACTTACATCACAATCGACAAACATTCCAACCGGCATCGAATACGTATGACTGTTCGTTGCTTCCTCAATCTTTTTAAAGATAAGAACAATATATTTATCAATAATTTTGCACACCTTTTGCGTTCCTCGCACACCTGGAAGATTAATGCTTTCGACGATGCCCGCCTCTTCAAGTATACGTATATGCTTTACAATCATAGTGGGAGTTACCCCAATTGCTTCAGCAATACTTTTAATATTCATTGGCCCCTCAACCAGTTTACAAAGGATCTGCAATCTTGTCTCGGATGCCAGGCTGGCGATAATGTGGAAGTTTTCCGGTGATACCTCAATCTGCATATCGATTCCCCCTCTACAAAAGACGATGTATTTTATAATAGTATTTATTACCAAATAGATGATTTAACAAATTTCAATTAGATGAACTTATCACGATTTTTAGTATAGCACCCGTTGTATTCGTTGTCAACCAAATTTACAGCTTAAATGTAAATATCTATCTATATTGACGGATTTAGATTTATTATTAGACCAAGTTTTTAATTTTTGATTTAATATTTTTGTGCATTTTGTATATTTGTTAATTAATTATCAATTTTAATGAATTCTATAATTAATACTATTAAACAGCTGAATTCTTTATAATATTAGCAAAAAATTGGTTATAGTGCATTATGACTTTGTTAATTTTTATGTATTTTTTATAAAATTGTGTGTCGTAAACTCCGGATAAAGGTGGATTTTTTTAGCCGCTAAATAAATAATTTTATTAATGAATCTTTTAGTTCATCTTTTAGTAAATTATTTATAGTTTTACTCACGTTTTAGCCCGCTTGACACTGCATAATCACCATGATAAAATGTATGCAAATAAGGCTTGGATAGCTTAATCTATTAATATCTTACACTTCAAGTCTAATTTGGAAATCTATCTAAAATATCAAAGGAGGTCTTTATTTTGCAAAATCTCGTAAAAAAGACAACCGCAACAATTCTTTCACTAG
>JAEZJA010000245.1 GCA_023415895.1 Bacillota bacterium | reverse complement strand
AAAATGCGGGGGATGTCCGAACCGCAGATGCCGCAAGCCTCCACCTTCAACAAGAGCTGCTTGTCGGTAGGGGCGGGTACGGCAACAATATCGGTACGGAAGTCGTTGATTTTATGTAAACGACAGGCTTTCATTGTCTCATTCATACACTATCGCATCGCTTTCTCTTAATTTCACCGGTTACTTCAGCAAAGATGCGACATCCGTTTTCTTGTTAGCCGGAATGATCTGAATTTCAACCCGAACGCCGCGTTTGATTAACTCGCGGAGGATGGCATCTTCATCGGGAGAGGTAGAGATATTCTGAAAGAATTTTTTGCGCCCCGCAGACATGCCCATACCGCCAATGTTGACAAAATCAATGTTGATGCCTGCGTCTATCAGGCTCTTGATCGTCTGAGGAACCTTAACGATCACCATGGTGGGTTTGCCTAACCCTTTTTGCAGTATTTCCACAGCCTCGGAGATGCTGCAAATTTTGATGGTAATGCCCGTTGGTACCAGCAGAGAAAACATCTCCTGCATAAACGGATCCTCACGTGTTTTGTCGTCGATCACCAAGATGTGCTCAACATTGCTGTAAGCATGCAGCCACGCTGCACAGACCTGCCCATGGATTAAACGATCGTCGATACGGGTGAAAACCAAATTCTTGACGGACATATGCAACCCCCCTATAAGTGGTGCCTGGTTACAGGCTAAATTATCATTGTGGGAAAGGGTCTATGCTCCGAATTCCCGAATTTCCTCCGCGCCAATGGCAAGCAGTTTTTCAGCCAGATCATCCCGCGTCATTTCCTGTGTGCGCTCTGTGACGGCATATAGCAACATCGGCAGGTTAAATCCGGTCAGGATCCGGATGCTGTGCCGCTGCTTTAAACGATATACCACATTGTTTGGTGTACCGCCGTATAAATCGACCAAAGCAACCAAACCGCTTCCACTGTCCAAACCCTCTGCCATCTTTTCAATGCGGGCATAGGCGTCTTCCGGGGTCTCTCCAGGAAAGATTCCTGCCGGGGCAATGGCTTCACCCCGACCGACAAGCATTTCTACGCTTTTCATGGACTCCTCTGCCATAGCACCGTGACTTACAATTAGTACTCCAACCAAAACTTCTTCACCTCCGATGGGTCAGTTCTTCTTGAAGAGTAGCAATATAGTGTGTATACAACCTCTCAAAGCCAGAGGGACCCTCGCTAAGCATAGACGACGTGCCAGTGACAAAGCCGGTCGCGCCAGCGGCAATCATTTTACATGCTTTTTCAATGGATGTATTTCCGTCGATAATCAAATCGATGCGATGGTCCGCTTGCTTGGTAAGTCGCTGGATACGGCTCAGCTTATCCAAATGGTCAGGAACCATCTTCTGCCCGCTATAGCCGGGATTCACGGCCATCACCAGCACGAAATCGAGTATATCCAGAGCTTCCTCAATATAACTGATTGGCACGGCGGGACTGATGGCATACCCTGCGCGAATGTTTTTCTCACGCAGTTGCTGTATGAGGCGATACGGCTGGAAGCAGACTTCGGGATGAAAACTCACCCAGTCACCGCTTCGAAGATCAAAATACGAAACAAAATGCTCGGGCTCGATGCACATGAAGTGTACGTCCATTGGCAGCGTCGTCAGGGAGCGGATGGCATCGAAATCCGTTACCCCCATCACAATATTCGGGACGTAATGGCCGTCCATAACATCGAAATGGATGGCATCCACACCGTTTTTTTCAAAGCTTTTTAGATAGTCCTTCAGTTCCCATGGCTTGCAGCACATGACGGAAGGAAGAATGGAAATAGGAGTTTGATTGTTCATAAGTCAGTTCCTTCTACAAAGACACCGTTGTATTTTCTTCTCTATCCACTTAGCTCACGGGCCGTCTATAGAATTGCCTGTGCGAATCCTGTTGAGCATCCGCACAGGCAGCCAGACAAACGATAACGTGTCTTTTGTGGATGTACACGAGTGCGGGAATGTAGGAATGCAGCAGCCTCAAGCGTAGACACCGCACAGTGCCATCAAGCCGACCAGGGCGAAGCCGACTGCAAAAATAATTGCGACAAGCGTCAGCGGCTTTGCGCGCTTTCTCAGCAAGCCCCAAACGCCAAGAACCATCAGCAGCGGAAGCAGACCGGGCAGCAAAGCGTCGAACACGCCGGTTTGCAGGTTGAATTTGACCGCACCAAGGGTGTTGTTAAATGTAAAGTTGACAAAGGATAGATCCAGCTTGACGTTGTTGACGGTCATACTGCCGACGACCATCAAACCAACAATACTGACGGCTTCCAGAATGCGGTTGATTAATCCGGTTTGGAGCAGATCGACAATCGCGTTCTTGCCCTTGCGATAACCCAACATATACATGTTGAAGCCAAGGCCCAGCATCAAAACTTTATAGACGATTTCAAACAAAATTGGGCCAGCAAAGTTACCGGCTAAAGCCAGTTGGATGCAGACGCCCGCGAGGATGGGGTAAACGATGGATTGGGATACCGTATCCCCGATACCCGCCAAAGGACCCATCAATGCGGAACGAAGAGAGATGATTTCATCCGCCGATATGCTTCCACCGTTGGCGCGTTTTTCTTCCATGGCAGCGGTGATACCGTGGATGATGGTACCCATCCAGGACGGTTCGGTGTTGAAGAAGATCAAATATTTTTTGAGTTCTTCCGCCTGTTTCTCTTTCGGATATAGTGCACGAATGATGGGAACGAAAGCATTCGTGTTGCCAAGACCCTGCAAACGTTCATAGTTGTAGCAGGTCTCACCCGAGTAACCTAATAGCCAGTTTTTAACCAAATCGGATTTTTTGAGTTCAGCCATGATTACTCACCTACCTTTTCGGTTTTGTTGGAATTTGCATAGGTATACAGCAGCACGGCAATAATCACGCCCAGAGCTGTAATGACCATTGTGCTCAGGCCAAAGAATTTAGCAAGAGCAAAGCCAAGGAAGAAGAATGCGGTGATCTTTTTCTTGGTCAGGTAATTCAACAGCATGGCAATACCAAGAGCAGGCATCAAGCCGCCGATAATGGAGAAT
This sequence comes from Bacillota bacterium, assembly GCA_023415895.1. Lineage (GTDB taxonomy): Bacteria > Bacillota > Clostridia > Oscillospirales > Acutalibacteraceae > Avimonas. Next base: position 1,612 of record JAEZJA010000245.1, on the reverse strand, counting down.
GCATCCATAATCCACTGCGGGAATGTAGTCAGCCAGCTTCCAAAGGGCGCGCCCAGCATGACAATTAGGAAGGCGGGTACACCATTTATCAATAGCGAAACGAAGAAGGACGGCACATAGTTGCAAACACGAACCATGCGGATGTTTCCTGCTGCTAAGTATTTGTCTGCCACGTGCACCCACAGGGCGTTGATGCTCATGTACGCGTTCCAGGATAGGACGGCAACACTACCGAGAATAACACCAATGGTCGTTGCAGTGGCAATATCCATTCCCGAAACCAGTGCCAGTGCGGTGCCTACAGGGCCGGCGAACATGGGGTTGCCGGGCATGGAACCGCCAGCTGTAATAAATCCGACGTACGGAAGGTTGATAGCCGCAGCAATCATCATGCCTTCCAGAGGCTTACCCATGACGATACCAATCAGGAATCCTGACCAGATGGGATACAGCCACGTTCTTGTGACGGAATGACTGAACCACCATGTGCAACAGGTGGTGATGAGCGCTACCAAAATCGCTTGGATAACCAATTCTCTCACTCCTTCTAAATATTTTGGACGCTGGCAGAACCTATTTTTCGGGACACTCCTCCTTCACTTTTTACCGCATGAAAGCTCAGAAATCATGCGGTGGATTACTTGCCGCGAACATCCCTCGTTCTTTTTCCGACGCACCTCACCTTTAGGTCGTCACCGATGAATGGAACCTTAAATAAGGATTAGTATAAATAGCCTTTCGGCAAGTGCGAATGAAGAATACTGCGTACTTGCGCGGAATCACCGGCGTGAACGATGTCTGCTGCTGTAGAATGCAATTCGGTGGCGCTGAGCATCGTAAGCCGCTTTTTGGTTTTGAGTACTTTGGATGGAGATACACTGACCTTGGGAATACCGAGCGCTGTCAGTGCTGCCAGTCCCCAACCATCTCCCGCCATCTCTCCGCAGAGTGAACAATCGATACCATATTTATCCGACACGTCGATGGTATGCGCGATCAGGCTCAGTACAGCGGGGTCGAGAAAATCACACAGGCAGCTCACGCGTGCGTTCATGCGGTCAGCTGCGTAAGTGTATTGCGTAAGGTCATTACTGCCGATGCTAACGAAATCCACAAGCGGCGCCATTTGCTCCAAAAGCAGCACGGCAGAGGGGATCTCAACCATAATGCCGGCTTTGATAGTTGCACAGCAGGAGATCCCTTCGGCATACAGCTGTGCTTTTGCTTTTTCCAGTGCGGCTCGTGCGGCGACTAATTCACTCCGATGCGCGATCATGGGAAACATAATCCGAATCCTTCCGTCAGAGGCGGCACGCAGGATGGCTCGCAGCTGCGGCAGGAAAATATCTGGCTGATCCAGACAAATACGGATGGCGCGGTAACCGAGAAAGGGGTTTTCCTCCTGCGGCAGATCCAAGCAGTCCACTTTTTTATCGCCGCCAATGTCCATGGTGCGGATGGTAAGCGGCATACCGTTGAGTTTTCGGGCAGCATAACTGTAGATGGCGTACTGTTCTTCTTCCGAGGGGAGTTTGGTGCGGTTCATGTATAGAAATTCGGTCCGGAACAAGCCAACGCCATCAATTCCTTGGGAAAGCGTTCGATCCAGCAC
>JAEZJA010000182.1 GCA_023415895.1 Bacillota bacterium | reverse complement strand
GCTATTATCAGGACATCATGCTGCAGCTTGAAGGAGATTTAACGGATGAAAAAGAAGATCTCATCCATTCGGAGCAAAGCCGTTTTGATCAAGCCTTTGAGAAAATCAAACAGATTGACACGATGATCGATCAGGGAGAGCTCAGTGATAACGCAGGCGACACACTCAAGGCACAATGGTACGCTGTCACGACCTTTTACCCAATGTTTCAGCGAGTGCAAAAACAATACCAGCAGATTTGTCTCAGTGGCGGCGCCTTTATCTATGATACGGGATATTTGTATTTGTTTGGCACGATGGATGACGACTATCGGACCAACCTGCTGCTGCTCACAATTTGTGTCATTCTCTCATATAGCAATGTGATAGCGTTGGAATATCAGGTAGGCTCCTGGAACTTACTGAGTGCCACTAAAACGGGAAAGCACAACATTCTCAAGCTCAAGGTGCTTGAGTGTGTTCTCGCGGCTGGACTGCTTTCACTCATACCCCTCGTATGCAGGATCATCCGAGTTTCGTCTGTATACCCGTTGCATGAGCTCGACCGCTACGTACAAAACATTCCTTACTGTCATGATTTCTTGCTTGCCATTCCTGTATTTGCCTTTCTATCGCTGTTTTTTTTGTCTCAATCCATTTGTGTGGTATTGATGTCACTAATCGTACTCGCCATTTCCAGATGGCGAAAAAATGCACTACAAACTTTTTTCTTTTCGCTATTGCTGTTAGGCGTACCGTTGATACTAAAAGAATTGGGCTTTGACTTTGCCGTGTGGTTTTCATCCTATCCCCTCTATGCATGGACTGCAAACTTATAACCAACAAGTATTAAACAACAGAAAACAAAAAACGGGCATCCCAGATAGGAATGTCCGTTTTTACATGTAAACGTATTCTGAGTGTGCTGAAGTGTATTGAAGTGTGTTGATAAGAACAATTATTCTGTATGAAATCGTATAGTTCACTATCACCATTCTGGATTTTATCACATTGGAAGCAGCTTGTTAATTTCATCGCGGAAGCTGCTAATATCCTTGAATTGCCGATACACCGAGGCAAAACGAACATAAGCGACCTCATCAATTTGCTTGAGCTTGTCCATCGCATATTCGCCAACCTGAATAGAGGTGACTTCACGCTCAAGCGAATTCTGTATCGCAGCTTCAATGTCGTCCACAGCTCTTTCCAATGTTTCGACCGAAACAGGCCGCTTCTCACACGCCCGCAACATCCCGTTGAGCAGCTTATCGCGGTCAAAGACCTCCCGGGATTTGTCCTTTTTGACAACAATAATGGGAAGACTCTCAATGATCTCATAAGTTGTAAAACGTTTCTGACATTGCAGACATTCGCGTCGCCTGCGGATACGGGAATCCTCATCCGTTGGTCTGGAATCAATTACTTTACTTTCTGAATAACTACAAAACGGACATTTCATACCATCCACTCCAGCTGAGCTATTTAATAATCTGTAAAGTTATCCCTTTGACAACATTATTATCTATTATAGCACAGAACAGCCGGAAAGCGCAAGCAGAAACAACCGTGTCGTGTTGATATCTATGCATCTTTGCAAATACATACAGGTTTCTGCCCATTTGGCCGGGCTGGCAGTGAATCGATTTCCGCCAAAAAGTCCTCCACGATATCTGAAAGAAAATCAGCGGAGAGGGAAGCGCCCAGAAGACGGTGCTTCAAAAGTTCCGCATCTGCTCGGTTGGTGCTCAAATCACGTATGTACACACAACGACCATCTGAGAACCGCACGCGTATCCCCCATACAACCTTGTCGCTAACGCCTTTTTCAGGTACAAAAACGGATTCCAAGACATCGCAGTCTTGTACTCTGACTTCTGTTTGCTTCGTTGGTAGCAACGCAGCAACTCGAATTTCTGGTGCGCATTTGGTTGACGTTTCTTTCATCTTCCCCCACCCATTCCCTATAGTTTAGCATCGTGGCGTATTGTCACACCGCTTATGTTAGATTATACCATATTTTCTAAATGTGTCAAATCACGGTGAGGTATTATTTACAAAATTCGCTCCTTAATAAAGTGTAAATTCAATCATTATCCACATTAATTCGAGCAATAATTTTGACTGGTTTGCTATATATAGCAAGAAACAGCTCGAAATCATCAAGATATATTAGATAAACAAATTATTGTTTGTTTTTATGAATATTTTATATATTATTACAATTTTAACGCTTTTTGCAAAAGATTTTTACCTTCAACCAACTGATTCACTGAGCTGAAATTGCAGCGATAGAGTTCAATCATCCAGTCGCCGCTAAAACCATATTGCTGCATGATGGCCATCAACTGATCATAATCGACATTTCCTTTACCAGGTACCAGGCAATCTTGATGCTCGTTTTGATCGCTGATATGCACATGCCGCAGCCCCTGCCCCATGGCATCCAGTACCTCGACAGGCTTCAGACCACAGCGCGCACACTGCTTGCTGTCAAAGGTAAACTGCGCTTTGTCTCCGATCAAACGCCGCATGGACCGAATAAAATTGACCGACGACGCGCGGTAACGCAAGACATTTTCCTGCAGGAGGGTCACTCCATAGGTCTGGCCCAAATCATAGAGTTGTTCATAGCGCCGGATGGATTCCTCTTCCGGCAGCACACTCTCTACCCGGTCGCCGTGCATATTGACATAGCTCGCCCCCATCGCAGCGGCAGCCTCGAACAATTGCCCATAGACCTTCAGCCCATCTTCAAAACGGCGGATATATGCGGAATACAGTAAATAGGGCTCAAAGGCCGAGGTGTAAGGATGCATCGCTACAATCTGTGCACCGTAAGCCTGTGCACGTTCACGCAGTTCCCTGGCATAGGTCGGCGTGGCTTCGGATTCGGTATTGATAAATACCTCCAGTCGGCGGAAACCGGCTTGCACCAGCTGTGCCAGTGATTCTTCAGTTTCCATGGGGTACAAATTGGCAGTAGAAGCACCGATCATCATAGGGAATCCTCCTGAACATCTCAGAATAGCGACTCATCGCTGTTTCCTCAATATTTTACATTATTTTATTATTGATGGCCAGACAAAACCCATGATATACTGGATACACATGACATACCGACATTTTTCGAGCCTTACGAGCGATTGAAGCCATGAAGTGAAGCCGCAAGCAAAGACGGTGCGCTTATTATACCATAGAACCCGACCATACGGAGGAATCCACCATGAAATTTTTTAAATTCCCATTTTTGAAAGGCCTTGTGCGTGACTTGCTTGCCATGCACTCCTACGCCAAGAACGTGATTGCCGGTTCCTTGCAGTTCACTGCGCTGCTGTATGTGTTTGCCGCCCTGCTCTCCCGACTGGGGCCCTACTCAGCCGATTACATGCGCTGTATCCGGTATGCCGATGCGGCGCTGCAAATTGCTCCCGTCATACTGGCAGGGGGGATTATTGCGGCGTTGATCAGTGATTTGGTGCTTCGAAAAACCAAACCCGATACCGAATCCGATGATCGCCAGGATCGGCGATAAAACTACATTTTCTTCTTGACCTTGCCTTAAGAAAATGCTACACTTAGGCCGCAGGTAGATGAATCCGGGAGAGTGCCGACTACGGCCACCGAAGGGGTTATACTCTCAGGTAAAAGGACTGGATGCGGACTGCACTCTGGAAAGCGAATGCACCGACGAAGCAATCGGCTATGCCGAGCATCTTT
>JAEZJA010000153.1 GCA_023415895.1 Bacillota bacterium | reverse complement strand
TTTCAAAACCGCTGGCATATTCCTTTCCAGTTTTTACAATGCATTTAACCGCGGTACCGTTATCGTAAAGATATACATATTCATCGTTGTTTTCGTCCTGCAACACGTATTCATACGGGAGCACAATGCTTTCTTCGCTGCTGCCGATCTCAATTTTTGCCTTGGCTGTCAGACCGGGCTTGAGCGAGCTGTCCCGCTCGGATAGAGTAATAATTGCATCCACCACCGTCTCGCTGGACGTACCGACATATTGCTGCCGTGCCGAGGGGGATATATACGTCACGGTTCCCTGGTACCCATCCTTTGCGAAAGCTGTGCCACTGACGGTTACTGACTGGCCGATGGCGACATTCTTAATATAGCTTTCACTGATGGCTACCGAAACCTGCAAAATATCGTTGCGGGTGATCACGGCACAGGGCGTATCCGTTTTAACCGTGCCGCCATCCTCCACGTTGAGGGTACTAATCGTGCCAGCTTCGGGTGTAGTGACCTCCTTTTGAATTTGCTCCTCGGAAATCAGTGACTGAGAGATTCCGCCCGCTGCGGCCAGTACCTGCTTTGTGGCTGCCACATTGACAGTAAAGAGGATATCCCCTTTGTTGACCGTGTCTCCCGCCTTGACATTGACCTTGGACGCAATGCAGGGAACCTGCACAAACACCTGAGTGCTGTCTGCTGCCTGCACCCGCCCTGTGCTGGTGACCGTCTGCCTGGATGTGACCTTGTGTACTTCAAAAAGCGTGACCTCTGTGAGGGGCTGTTGGAAATAAGGTTTGGACAACAAAAGTGCTGCCACGAGAATGGCAGTCACTGAAAACAACAAGACGTAGCGTTTTGTCATTGATACACCAACACCCTTCGGCACAGATTCAAATGCATGCTATAGTCTTTAACAAATCCCAGGAATTATGTTCACAGTTTTCTCCAATAAAAAGAAAATTGCAGGCGAAGACTAATCGTCCTCGCCTGCTTTTATTTTTATTATAAGGATGACCGACATCGAGTCAAGAGATGTCCGACGGCAGCCGTCTTTGGGTTGCTGGTTCAGCTCAGCGCTTCATACGCGTCGCGCAGCATTTTGACTCCGATGAGCTGCACGCCCGCAAACCGATCCTTATGCGTCAGTGAATTTAAGTTTGCCTCAGGCAGCAATATTTTGGTGAAGCCAAGCCGCGCCGCTTCACTGATGCGCGCTTCCGCATTGGACACCGAACGAATCTCCCCCGCCAAACCAATTTCGCCGAACGCGACCACATCGCCGTCAACCGCCTTATCCTTGAGACTGGAGATCAGCGACAGCGCGACGGGAAGATCGGCAGCCGGTTCGTCCAGCCGCAGACCGCCGATGACGTTGACATACGCATCCAAATTGGAGAAGAAATACCCCGCCCGTTTTTCCAACACAGCCAGCAGCAACGACAGCCGGTTGAAATCAAAGCCGGTGGACGTCCGCCGGGGATTGCCGAAACCGGTCGGTGTGACAAGCCCCTGCACCTCGGTCAGCAAGGGTCGCGTACCGTTCATCGTGCAGGCGATGCAGGTACCGCTGACATTGATCGGCCGACCCGACAGCAGCATCATGGACGGGTTTTCGACCTCGTTGAGCCCGTGATCGCACATTTCGAACACGCCGACCTCGTTCGTGGAGCCGTAACGGTTTTTGATGCAGCGCAGCAGACGGTAGCTGGTGTTGCGGTCGCCCTCAAAATAAAGCACACAGTCCACGATATGCTCCATGACCTTGGGGCCGGCAATGGCGCCGTCCTTATTGACATGGCTGACAATAAAAACGGGAATATCCCGCTGCTTGGCAGCCCGCATAATCATCGAAGTACACTCGCGCACCTGTGAAATACTGCCGGAGGCCGATGTAATACTCGCCAGATTCATTGTCTGGATGGAGTCAATAATCACAAGGTCGGGTTCATCCAGACGGAAATGCTCGACGATGGTATCCACATCCGTCTCGCAGAGCACATACACATTGTCGCTCGCCATGTTCAGGCGGTCGGCGCGCAGCTTAATCTGCCGCTCGGATTCCTCGCCCGATACATACAACACTTTGAGCTGTTGTCCCAACGTTCCGCAGATCTGCAGCAGCAGCGTGGATTTTCCGATGCCGGGGTCACCGCCGATGAGCATCAGCGCCCCCCGCACAATACCGCCGCCCAACACCCGGTCGAGTTCTTTGAGCCCCGTCCGGCAGCGTTTTTCTCCCGTCGGCTGGATATGGGTGATGCGCTGTGACGCGCTCGTATTCAGTCGCACAGCGGCGCTCAGCCCCAAAGACTTTTCGGGCATCACCATCTCCTCGAGCAGCGTGTTCCACTCGCCGCACGAAGGGCATTTTCCGCACCATTTGGGCGACTCAAAGCCGCACTGGGAGCAGATAAAAACCGTTTTACTCTTGGGAGGCATTGGTTGAACATCCTTTCCGCTGCATTTCACCTGTGCGTCCGTGTGTTGAGGTCAGGGGTGATACGTCAGTACGCCGCAGGCAATGGCATAGGCCATCTGGTGCTGATACTCGGCCGTCTTGAGCTTTGCCAGTTCGGCAGCATTGGACAAAAAACCGCATTCCACAATGATGGCCGGTGCCGTTGTTTGATCGAGCAAATAGATATCTTTCGTCGCTTTTTTAAGTTCCCGTGTATTTTCCGGCTGCAGCAGCCCCAGCAC
>JAEZJA010000101.1 GCA_023415895.1 Bacillota bacterium | reverse complement strand
GTCCAAGCCACAGGGGTACAATGCTCCCGTCGAACGCGGCGGAACCAACCTGTCCGGCGGGCAGAAGCAGCGCCTGACGATTGCCCGGGCAATCGTGCGGCAGCCCCATATTCTGATTTTGGACGATTCCTCCAGTGCCCTTGATTATGCAACGGATGCGGCACTGCGCCGGGCTGTGCGTGCCGAGAGCCGGGATATGACGGTCTTTCTGGTATCGCAGCGCGTCAGCACGATTCAACAGGCTGATCTGATCCTCGTTATGAACGACGGACGGCTGGACGGCGCGGGGACGCATGAGGAGCTGCTGCGCACCTGTGAGACGTATCGTGATATCTGTGCGTCACAGGAACAGGAGGACGTTTGAAAGATGAATCTTTCGAAAGATTTATCTTTTAACCGGCAATGAAAGGGTTGGTTAAGCAAATGAAAAATAACGATAAAACCTTCTCCCGCCTGATGCGTTATGTGTCTCGTTATCGCTGGCTGATGATTGCCGTACTGCTATGCTCGTTGGTCGGCAATACGGCGGCGCTGATCGCTCCGAGGCTGATCGGACAGGCAATTGATTTAATTTTGCCAGGGGAGACCGGCTTTTTCCCCAGTCTGCTGTCTCTGCTGGCGGTCATAGGGGTACTGTATGTTGTGGGAGCGCTGCTCAACTGGACGACCGCGGTTTGCGCCAATGTTGTTGCCAACCGGACGGTGCGCGATATTCGCGCCGACCTGTTTGACAAGCTGGGAAGTCTCCCCTTGAGTTATTACGATACCCACGCACGCGGCGATACGATGAGCCGTTTTACAAATGATATCGACGCGATTTCCGAAGGATTCAGCCAGGGTATTCCCCAGCTGGTTTCGGGTGTGATTACGGTCATCCTGACGCTGATTTTCATGTTTTCTATGAATCCTTTGGTCGCACTCGTGGCCGTGTTCGTTACCCCTCTGTGCTTTCTGGTCGGCTTCTTCATCACCAAATACGGCAGCAAGCGCTTTAAAGAACAAAGCCGTGTGCTGGGGAAGCTCGGCGGCTACACCGAGGAGCTGATCAGCGGCCAGCATACGGTTAAAGCGTTCGGCTATGAGCAACGTGCGAACGAGCGCTTTCAGACCATCAATCAGGAATTGTACGAATGCGGTTACCGCGCCCAGTTTGCGTCCGCGCTGGTCAATCCCTCCACCCGCTTTGTCAACAACGTGGCGTATGTACTCGTGGGCATTTTCGGCATCCTCTCGGTGCTGCGCAATACCCTGACCACAGGTGGCGTGGCGAGCTTTTTGACCTACACGACGCAATATGCCAAGCCCTTCAACGAGATCACGTCCATCACGATGCAGCTGCAGCTGGCCATGGCTTCGGCACGCCGTGTGTTTGCCACGATGGATGAGACCGAGCAGGTTCCCGAGCCCCCGTCGGCTGAAACGCTTCAGGATGTTCAGGGCGAGGTCGGCTTTGATCACGTGTCCTTCTCCTATACGCCCGACAGGAAGCTGATCGAAGATTTCTGCCTGCGTGTCAATCCGGGCACGACTGTGGCCATTGTCGGCCCGACAGGCGCCGGAAAAACGACGCTGATTAATCTGCTGATGCGCTTCTATGAGGTCAACAGCGGCACGATTGAAGTCGACGGGCAGGACATTACCACGCTCACACGCGACAGCCTGCGACGCGGCTTCGGCATGGTGCTGCAGGAGACCTGGCTGTTTGCGGGTTCGATTCGCGACAACATCGCCTATGGCAAGCCGGATGCGACCGACGAGCAGGTGGAGGCGGCCGCCCGCGCCGCGCACGCCCACAGCTTTATCCGCCGCATGGAGGGCGGGTATCAGGCCAAAATAACCGAGGATGGGGGAAACCTCTCGCAGGGGCAGCGTCAGCTGCTGACCATTGCGCGCGCCATGCTGATGGATTCGCCCATGCTGATTCTGGATGAAGCCACCAGCTCGGTCGATATCCTCACTGAAATGCGCATCCAGCGTGCCTTTCGCAAGATGATGAAGGGTAAGACCACCTTCATCATCGCTCACCGCCTGTCCACCATCCGAGACGCCGATATGATTCTGGTACTGGATAAGGGCAACGTCGTCGAGCAGGGCACTCACGAAGAGCTGCTGCATCGCGGCGGCTTCTATCGGAAGCTGTACAACGCCCAGTTTGAGCCGACCGAGGAACGGGTATAATGACACAAAAAGCGGGATGCAGCATCAGACTGCATCCCGCTTTTGTGAATGTTGAACCGACCGCCAAAAAGCCGGTAGAATGAGTATAATTGCCCCGCCAAGCCGTATCGCGCCGTGATAACCTGCTACTAACGTAAGCAGGTGGGTGCCCGCCCAAAGCGTTCCTGCTCCCTTCTTCCCACCGAGGTGGGGAGGTCTGCAATCCGGCTTCGGAGCCTGGCTCCCTTATCAAAAATGTAGTAGGGTTATAAGGCAGCAGTCCGCGCACAAGGCAGGGAGATGGGCTATTCTTCGGGTTCGCCTTCCATTTCATCAATTTCATAGAGATCGGACAGGCGTTCCTCAAAAATTTCCGCGATTTCATCAAATCGCTCTTCATCCTCGATAGGAACCAGCATTTCTTCGCCATTTTGGGTTTCGACGCACAGAATAATCAGCTCGCCGTCACCGTCGACTATCTCCGAAGGATTGTCATAAACGGGGAGAAGGGCCACATAGCGCCCATCGTCGGTTTCGATGGCATCCACCAGCTCAAATTCGTGCTGGTGACCGTCTTCGTCCACAACGGTAACAAGATCGGCATCAAAGTTCTCAGACATTTTTTCACATTCCTTTCCTTGCACCTCCAGCAGGTGCCGGACTCTATGGGCGCTGTTTTGATTACTTCCAACGATATTGTACCGTTCTTTTATCGCTACGTCAAGTCGTACTTTTTGACATCAAAAGTCGGAACAATGTTGAAACATTTTATACAAAAAGGTTGACAATGTGGGATTATTATGCTATAGTATAGATGACAAGAGAAGGAGGAAAACAACAACTTTCCTAGTTTCACTTTTGTCAGGAAAGAGTAACGAAAGAGGTGATTCCAGTGTACTCGGAAACCGAACCACAGTGTGAGACCCACACGGGACTCTTCCGACGTATGCAGAATGAAACGAATCGTTGCGGAACCTTGCGGGAAGATCAATTGCTTTAGCACCGGGCTGCCCCTTCCGTTAAATATTTCTTTCGGAAGACACACGGTTCAAGCGATGCTTCTTTGAGATGTGAAACTCTTTGCTTCCGTTGCGGTTTTTCTGCGCAGTATGACGCAGACCTGCATGATGTTTCCATGGAGGCACGTTCTTCTTTGAAAACCTTGTTTCGGATACAATTTAATATGGGTAATTTCAGGTTTCCCGTGTTCGCGTCCATCAAACTCACATTCAAATTCCGATTCTCTTCCACATTCTGTGACGGAGGTTGAGTCCCATGATTTGAGGGCAGTTCCGGTGGATATCGGATAGATAGACAACGCGAGTTGTTGAAGATCACATTCAAACGTATGCCACCCCCCTGCGTGTTGCGCAGGGGGGTTGTTGTATTTTTGAGTTGAGTTGCGGCACAACGCGTGTATGCTGAAGCAACCCCTGTGCGATGCGAAAACCATCGTCCGATCGGGAGGAAAGCAGAGGAAGACAGAGCTAATATGAGAAAAATTGATTAAAAGCCGGGCTAAAATCGTGAATATCATAGTATTTTCAAAAATATTCGCAAATATATTGACTTTTGCAAGAAAAAACCCTATATTGTTTAGTATTGTCTGTATATTGCAGAAGTGTGTTGTTTTTCACATCACTAGGCAAGATAAAACAGGCACTACAAATAGGAATAAGTATCATTCGGATGCAGCATGAGGATGTTTCATACCGGGGAATACTACAGGTATAGCGAGATGGGGAGGTCAGAAGCATGAAGGGAAATGAAATTATCAGGCTTCAGGATATTTCTGTTTCATTTGATGGGGAACAGGTGCTTGAAGATTTTAATCTGTCGATTGCCGATGGAGAGTTTGTGACGCTGCTTGGCCCGTCAGGGTGCGGAAAGACAACCACCCTGCGTATCATTGGCGGCTTTGTGACCCCCGATCAGGGCGATGTGTTTCTCAACGGTACAAGAATGAACGATCTTCCGGCTTACAAACGGCCGGTGAATACGATATTTCAACGGTATGCTTTGTTCTCGCATCTGAATGTGTATGAGAACGTCGCGTTCGGCATGCGCGTGCACAAAAAATCCCGCAGCGAGATCGAGGATACGGTTGCGCGCATGCTGAGTCTCGTCAATCTCAACGGCTTTGAAAAGCGCAGCGTCAGCACTTTGTCGGGCGGACAACAGCAGCGTGTGGCGATTGCCCGCGCGCTGGCCAATTATCCCGGCGTGCTGCTGTTAGACGAACCTTTGGCGGCACTCGATCTCAAGCTGCGCAAGGATATGCAGGCCGAGCTTAAAAACATACAGAAGAGTTTGGGCATTACGTTTGTTTATGTGACGCACGATCAGGAGGAAGCGCTGTCCATGTCGGATACCATCGTGGTGATGGACGGCGGCAAAATCCAGCAGATCGGCACGCCGCAGGACGTTTACAACGAGCCGCGCAACGCCTTTGTAGCGGATTTTATCGGCGAGAGCAATATTCTCGACGGCATCATGCATGAGGACTATCTGGTGGAATTCTTCGGCCGTAAGTTCAAGTGCCTGGACGCCGGTTTCGGTGCTAAGGAACCGGTGGATGTGGTTATCCGGCCGGAGGACATTGATATCGTGGAACCCGAAAAGGGAGACCTGACCGGTACGGTCACGAGCGTAACCTTTAAGGGCGTGCATTTTGAGACCATCGTGGATTTCAAGGGATTTAAGTGGATGATTCAGACCACCGATTATTATGAGGTGGGGCGTACGATCGGCATTATGCTCTATCCCGAAGACATTCATATCATGAAAAAGTCGGAGTATTCGGGGATGTTCGGCGACTACAGCTCCTATTCCGAGGAGTTTGAAGACATGGCCGATCCCGAAATTGATCTGGTCGAGGAAAGCGGGGGTGAGTCGGAATGAGCAAGCTGCGTTCAGCTTCGACAAATAAGGCGGCTGCGCCGTTTGCCGTGTGGATGCTGCTGTTTACGATCGTTCCGCTTGCCGTCGTGGTGTGGTTTGCCTTTACGGATGGGGACGGGCATCTGACGTTTGCCAACATTGTCGCTATCAAGGATCACTTGAGCACACTTTGGTATTCCATCGAGCTGGGTGGAATCTCCACCATCTTGTGTCTGGTGCTGGCGTATCCGCTGGCCTTCAGCATTTCGCGCCGATCGGAGCGCGTTCAGCAGACGATGGTCATGATCATCATGCTTCCCATGTGGATGAATTTTCTGCTTCGCACCTATGCATGGATGTCGCTGCTCGAAAACAAGGGCTTTATCAATCAGTTCCTCGGTTTGTTCGGTATCGGCCCGCTGCAGATGATCAATACCTCGGGCGCGATCGTGCTCGGTATGGTCTATAACTACCTCCCCTTCATGGTGCTGCCGCTCTATTCGGTCATGGCTAAAATCGACAGCCGTGTGATCGAATCCGCGCAGGATCTTGGCTCCGACGGCTGGCAGGTGCTGCGTCGCATTATTCTTCCGCTGTCCGTTCCTGGCATCGTCAGCGGCAT
>JAEZJA010000070.1 GCA_023415895.1 Bacillota bacterium | reverse complement strand
CCGTAGAGCGAGGTGCCGAAGATGTTGGAATCCCAGATCTTGCTTGGGCTTTCCTCAAACTCGCGCAGCAGATAATTGACGAGATCCTCCGACTGCCGCTCAGAGCCGACGATGGGACAGACCTCGGTTGTAATATCGGCGCGCATCATATGGATCGAGGGGGCTTGGGCGCGCAGGCGGATACCGTAGCGTCCGCTTTGGCGGATAATCTCGGGCTCGTCGAGCGACATTTCCTCCAGCGTGGGCATCACAATGCCGTAGCCGGTGGCTTCGACCTCTTCGAGAGCATTGCGCACCTTGTCGTACTTCTTCTTGATGGCGGCCAGTTCAATCATTTGTGCCATCAGTGAGGCTTCGCCGTCAATGCTTAAACCGGTGGTCTCACCCAGCACCGTGTAGAACAGGTCGGGCTGAATAGTGACTGTCAGGCAGGCACTGCCCCGTCCCAGCTCGATTGTGGAAAGCCGCGCGTCATCCACATACTCGCAGTTCTTGATATCCTCCGACATCAGCGCCACACGGCTGATTTTGGTTGCCTTTTGGGCGGCGTCGCGGATGGTGTCAAATACGGCGCGGCGCAGGCTGTGGTTCTTATCCAGCCCTGTCAGCCATTTCGGAAGCTCAACCGATATTTCACGTACCGGAAATTCGAACATCACTTTTTCAAGAATGCGGCGAATTTCTTCCTCGCTCATCTCAAGGCAATTCACCGGGTAAACCGGCACACCGTATTTGCCCTCCATGTCCTCGCTCATTTGTCTGGCAGCGGCAGAGGTAGGTTCAACCGTGTTCAGCAGCACGATAAAGGGCTTGTTGATCTGCTTGAGCTCGTTGATGACCCGCTCCTCGGCTTCCTGATATTCGTCGCGCGGAATATCGGTAATGCTGCCGTCGGTCGTGATGACCAGACCAATGGTCGAATGCTCGGTGATGACCTTCTGTGTGCCGATCTCAGCCGCCATATTGAAGGGGATCTCCTCATCAAACCACGGCGTCTTGACCATACGGGGCGCGTTATCCTCTATGTACCCCAGAGATGACGGAACGATATATCCGACGCAGTCGATCATGCGCACATTGAGGGTTGCCGTACCGCCGACCGTGATGGTCACGGCCTGTTCAGGAATGAATTTTGGTTCGGTCGTCATGATGGTGCGTCCGGCCGCCGACTGGGGCAGCTCATCGCGTGCGCGTTCGCGGCGGAAGGTGCTGTCAATGTTGGGGATGACCAGCGTATCCATGAAGCGCTTGATAAAGGTCGATTTTCCTGTGCGCACCGGCCCGACAACGCCGATATAAATATCGCCCTGTGTGCGTTGGGCAATGGTATCGTAAATGCTTCCCTTCTCCATATTGTTTTCCTCCTCTCAGCATAATGGGACCAGCAGCATGGTGTCTTTCGCCAGAACATCACTCGTCAGGGCGTTTTCTTCCATCACTGCGTCCATCGAGGTATGGCAAGCCTTGGCGACCTCCCAGATGGATTCTCCCGCATTGGCAAAGTAGATTTTGAGAGCCGCCTTTTCGGGCGCGAACGTGGCGTTATCGGAGGCTTCGGCCGAACAGACGGCCAGATTGCTCTCTTTGTTGTAGCACCGCCGCGCCACGGCGATCTCGGCCCGGATATCCATCTGCCCTGCGCCCACCATGCTGTAATCCACGTTGATGACGTTCATATCGGAGGATATCTCATTGCAGTCGTCGTCAAAGGTCAGTTCAAATTCACTCGGCCGCTCATAATAGGATACAATGCCGGTGTTGTCTCTGGCCAGCATGCAGATGAGCAGACGGCCCTTAATGTGCGCGTGTCCGTTCTCGCAGACTTCCGAAACGGGTTGCACCTCGCACCAGATATCCATCACGGAAGCAACGCCCTGGGCAGGCAAATCGAGCGTTTCCTTGACTGTGGAGGTGCTGCGGCGTACAGCTGCCAGGTGCTCGGTCTCCAACCGCTTGGTCTCCAGCTGCAGTGGGCAGCGGGCGCAATAGGCATCCGTCACGATCTCGGCCATTCCCGTTTTGTAGCACTGCACCGCCGCACCCAGCTTGATATTGACTTCCAGCAAACGACCTTCACCGTTCTGGTTGGTGGTAATATGAACATCGCTGGATACGACATCCAGCTTGACATCGCATAGCCACTCCTCATCCAGTCCGTCAATGTCGATGATCTGGCTGAAGGGGATGACATGCCGTACCTTCTGGGTGTTTCCTGTGGTGGCATCGTCTGTATACAGGTTGCCCAGCATCAGCTCGCCCTTGATAATGGCTTTGTTGGCAAGCATCTTGCAGTCGCTCAGCACAGGAATCGCGTCGCCGCGAATGAGTGCTTCGGCAGCCGGCTTGTTCTGCCCGAGATCGAGTACCTCACTGATGGTGAAGGTCTTTTCTGCCAATGCCGCCGGGGCGGAGTAGGAAACCACCGCCTTGCGCGTATAGACCGAATCGCCGCCAATCGAGGTTACAACCTCGTTGCCGCCTTCGGCCTGCATTTTCAGCTTGACGCTGAAGGCACCGTGAACATCCAAACGGCGGGGGCTGGTCGCACGGCAATTGACATAATCCGTTTTGGCAAACACCGCTGTGCTGGGGTTACCGGCATAGGGCTTTACCGTAAACGTGCTGGTGAAAGGCTTGGTAAACTCGCAGCTGCGGATGCTCTTGCGCCCTTCATCAAGATACAGGATGTTCATGATCGCCGCTACATCAACGATCATGCGGTCACCGCTGAGCTGCTTGGACTGGATCACCGGGCGCAGCGTGCACTTGAGTACGGCCGCGATATCAGGGTAGTAATCCGGCAGGACAAAATCGCAATCGACCGGCCGCTCGTCAAACCCATCGTACAGGGTCTCCGTGACGGCGATTGCCTTGTTTATTACCTTTAAATCCATGAAGGCTCCTCTCCTTTGCGCTTTCTCTACAACCAAATATATTCGACCTGTCCATGAAGTATGCCCCAGCAATAAAAAAAGGTGGATGCAATTTGGATTTTGATTGTATGGCCGCTTACACAATTTTCTAGTTGTTTTCAGATTGTAAAACAATACTATTTATGTTAATATGAACGTATATATGACATTGAACCTATGGAGAATCGTATAAGGACTGACGCTTTTGAATAAACATTTTGCGGCATTGGTGGCTAGCCTCGTACTGCTGACCGCCTTTGCCAATATTCCGACCATGCGCGCATCGTGTGAGGAGACGACTTCTGCTCCTGTCACGACCCAGACGACAACGGTGCCTTCCATCACAGCCTCGGAGTCCACGCAATCCACGACTCAAACGCACACGACAACGCCCTCTGGGACATCCACTCTCTCTTCCTCCAGCGCAACTACAACAACCGCCACCAACACCCAGACCACGCACACAACAACTACCACCCCGCTTTCACCTGATGACGGCCGCGATATCACCGCCGCGTGTACCATTACACCCTCCGATAGCGCGGATAAAAACGCCCTCATGCTGGATGACTCCATTAAAACCGCATGGCAGGGCAAGGCCGGTTCGAGCATTACCATCACGAGCAGCGTTGAGATTGGCTCATTGTATATTCTATGGGATCATACGGATGTTCCCTGGACCATAAACGGCAATAAAAATGGGGAAGCGTTTGCTCTGGCGAGTGGCGGAACCAACGGCTTTTTACACGAGTACGTCCCGCTGTCGCAGCCTGTGCATTCCCTGACGCTGACCCTGTATGAAACTTCGGGCAGCATTGCCGGTTTGTTTGTGTTTGCTCCCGGACAGGTTCCCGCTTGGGTGCAGCAATGGCAGCCCATGCTGGATAAGGCCGATATGCTCGTATACGTTACGCATGCCGATGATGAACTGCTGTGGTTGGGCGGAACGCTGCCCGTTTATGCTGGAGAGTACAAGAAAAAGGTTCAGGTAGCCTATCTGATTCATCATGGCAAATCGCGCAATGAGTATTTTCGCAACCACGAGCTTTTGGATGGGCTTTGGACGGTCGGCGTGAAAAACTACCCCATGATCTCTCAGTTTGAGGATTATTATGCTGCCGATTTGAAAGCCGCAAAGGAAAAATACGACGAAAAGGCCGTTCTCTCCTATACCGTCATGCTGCTTCGCCGGTTCAAGCCGGATGTGGTGGTGTCACAGGATCTCAACGGCGAATATGGCCACGGCGTGCATATGCTGTGCGCGCAATCGATGAAGCAAGCCATTTCGCTCAGCGGCGATGCCTCCAGTTTTCCCCTATCAGCCGAACAGTATGGCACATGGCAGGTGCTAAAATGTTATTTTCATTTATATAAACAAAACCCGATTGTAATGAACTGGGAAACACCGCTCAATGCTTTTGGCGGAAAAACCGGGATGGACATGGCGAGGTTGGGGTACCAGTGTCACAAATCCCAATTGGCTAAATGGTTCAAGGTTGCCGATAAAGGCAGTCCCTATGACAGCCACAAGTTCGGTCTGTATTACACAGCCGTGGGC
>JAEZJA010000027.1 GCA_023415895.1 Bacillota bacterium | reverse complement strand
ACGGCACAGGCCAACGATGTTTACGTGTGGAATCCGGCTGGCTCGGCATGGCAGAATATCGGCAATGTGCTGGGCAGCTGGACGATGAACGATCTTTCCATCGATGCAGGCGACTGGAACAACGGTGTGGGCGGCTGGATGATGGACAGCCTGTGCATGGATGCGGGTGACTGGGACAGCGGAGCAGGGGGAGTATCGGTGCTGTCGGCACATGAAATCAACGCCAACGCGCATACCAATCTGGTTCTGGACGGAAACAGCTAAAACGTTGCCGTCCGGGACGATAAGGGAGGGATTTCTTTGGCAACCATTCGAATCAAACGCGGTCAGAGCGCCAATCTGCCGATTGCTCTCGAAGCGGGTGAACCGGCGCTGGCACTGGATACCGGAAAACTGTATATCGGAACGGGTTCGTCCAAGCTCTTGATCAATCCCGATGTGGCCAGCAATGCGGCGACTGCCACCAAGCTGCAGACAGCGCGCACGATTGCGCTGTCGGGGGACGTCACGGGCTCGGGCAGCTTTGACGGCAGTGCCAACGTGACACTGGCGGGGACTCTGGCGTCGAGCGGGGTAACGGCGGGAACTTATGCAAAGGTAACAGTGGACATCAAAGGACGTGTGACGGCGGGCACTACGCTGTCAGCCGGGGATATTCCGTCGCTGCCCTCCTCGAAAATTACGGGGCTGGGAACGGCGGCAAGTGTCAACACGGGTACGGCTGCGGGCAACGTACCGGTATTGGATACAGCGGGAAAGCTCAGTTCGGCGCTGCTGCCGGCCATTGCCATCAACGACACCTTTTCAGTCGCCTCGGAAGCGGCCATGATAGCGCTGACAGCACAGCGCGGCGATGTAGCCATCCGCACCGACCTCAACCGCAGCTTTATTTTGGCGAGTGATGATGCTGCCACTCTGTCGAGCTGGAAGGAACTGTTGACGCCGGTCGATGCGGTGCTGTCGGTGGCAGGAAGAACGGGCGCGATCGCCTTGTCGGTTACAGATGTGACAGGAGCGGCTCCACTCGCGTCCCCGACCTTCACGGGAAAAGTGACACTTCCCGCTGAGTCTCCCACCGCCAACTATCAGGCGTCTCCCAAGCTGTATGTGGATGAAAGTGTCACGGCACTCAATTGTTATGTGGATGAACAGCTTTTGTCGTGTGCACCGCTGGCGTCTCCCGTCTTGACAGGGACACCGACAGCGCCCACGGCGGCTGCGGGCACCTCGACGACCCAGATCGCCACGACCGCTTTCGTAGTCTCCAGCGTCGCCGTGATCGACGGCGGACAATTCTGACACAGGTAGGAAAGGGGCGGTGATAAGAATGAGTACCATCCAGTTCAAGCGCGGCCTGTCGGCCAATCTACCCGTAAGCGCTGCCAACGGCGAGCCGATTTTCGCGACGGATACGGGCAGGCTGTACATCGGTACAGGATCGGCGCTGGTGGGGGTCAATGCTGATTCGGGCGTCACCTCAGTGGCGGGGCGTACAGGCAATGTTGTGCTCAGCGTCGCGGATGTTACGGGTGCGGCGGCTCTGGCTTCGCCCACGTTTACAGGAACGCCGCGCGCTCCCACCAACGCAACGGCATCGGCCAGTACAACGCAGATTGCCACGACGGCCTTTGTCCATGCCGCTATACGCAGCGATATCCCCATGGAATCGGGAACGTGGGTGCCGATGCTGACCTGCCGCTCAGGCGGCACGCCCCCGACCTATACACAGGGAGGCTGGATGGGTGAGTATATGCGCATCGGCAACATGGTGTATATCACCTGTACCATCCGTCCCACCATCACCAACGCGGGCACGGGCTATGCCGCGATTACAGGTCTGCCCTTTGCCAGCAGTCTAACGACCTCCTGGGCGTTTTTAGGTCTGTCGATGGCGGAATGCTATTTCATTGTATCGGAAGCCTCGGATTTAATCGGACGCGTGGCAACCATTCATCGTGGAACGACCCAAATCTGGATTCAGGGATCAGACGGCGCTTATGCAAAATCCTGGATCACTGGCTCGGGAGGCATCAGCCTGTCGGGCTGGTACCGAATCAATTCCTGACGGAAAGGAGAAGACCCAATGGAGGAAACAATTTCGGTGGACATGCTGACACCCGACAGTGTCAGCATACGTATTCAGAAAATCGTTACGATTGACGGCGTTTTATACCCGCTGGGCGAGCCGCAGCGCTGCGCGTATATCAACAGCCAAAGCGGAAGGCAGATGCTGATGGGGTCCGTCGTCTCTCCGTACAAGGAGGCTGTGCTGTCGGTGTGGGGCAGCACGCCAACGGTTGCGGATGATTGAGTGAGGAAAAAGGAGGTGATGCACATTGGCCAATCGGGTTCAAATCAAACGGGGCAACCAGTCCACCATGCCGCCTCTGGCTGACGGTGAGCTGGCTTTTTGCAGGGATACGGGACGTCTGTTTATTGGAGACGGCACGAATCATCGCCAGGTATGCGCGCCCTATGGAGAGTATGCTTATCCGCTGGCAGCAGGAGCGACAACGGGGAGCGGGCAGACGTTTTTGCTCTCGCCCAATCCGGCTGTAGCGGCTTACAAGACCGGTATGACGCTCGTCGTGGATTTCACACAGCAGCCTGAGAGCGGTGCAACGCTGGATATCAGCGGCCTTGGCGCCCGTCCGCTACTGCATGCGGACGGCACGCAGAACCTGAACGGGGCCGTTGCGTCCGGACTGCACACAATACGGTATGACGGCATAGGATGGCGTGTATTGGACATATCCCCTAATACGCCGTATCTGCTGTGTACGGGCTCTCTGATGCAGAATGCGGCGCTTATCACGCTTTCGGACAGCGTGTTTCATTACCAGCAGATTCAAATCCTCGCGTCGCCGACCCAAGACGGATGCCCTTTGACAGCCGTGACCATGCCGCCCGTAAGGGTGCCCGGCAGAGGGTGGTATATCGGAGATGGGCCGATAACAAATGCACTGACGGTTGCCGGTACGGTTTTGACATTTTCGTTTCCCACCGAGGCAACACTGCAGTCGGTTTCAGGGTTTGGACCGTCTGCGGTTCTTACGGCAATCTACGGATATAAATAGGACAAGGAGATGACTTGTAGAGTGAAACTGTTGATTGATCCGGGCCATGGGCCGGGAAACGCCAATAAGGGGCCGACCGGCTATTATGAGTATGCGGGCATGTGGACGTTATCGAGCTTTTTAAAAACGGCACTTGAACGATGTGGCTTTACCGCAGAATTGACGCGCACACAGGAGTCCTACCCTGACCTAGAGCAGCGTGCCAGCATGGCTAAGGGCTGTGATCTGTTTCTGTCGGAGCATTCCAACGCCAGCAATGGCGCAGCACGCGGCTGTGAGGTGTATTATTC
>JAEZJA010000007.1 GCA_023415895.1 Bacillota bacterium | reverse complement strand
CTCTCCCTGCGACATGGTGTTTACGGCCTGTTGCTTATACTGTTGGATGGGGTTATATGACATAGAACACGCCTCCTGCTTACTGCATTACCCAAAAGACGGGGTGACCATTACTGCGCTGACGATGTAAACCAGCTGGCGTAGGAGTTCATCTTGCTCAGATACATCTCCAGCTGTGTGAACTGGCTGTAATAATAATTTTCCCTGTCCGTGAGCTTGTCCTGCAGATCATCAATCGTGTCTTCATAGCTCTTGATCATTTTTGTCAGTGAGCTCTGATCGACTTTGGTGCTGGTGGTTACACCGGCTTTTGTAATGAGTCGGCCGTCCGTTGAGTCGGTATAAGTTTTCAGCACATCCTTGAGCCGCGAAGCAATGCCGTCCTCAGAGGTGAACAGGGAAATGATCTTGTCCTGGTTTTCAGCAATAACGGATTTTAGCTGCCCCTCATCAATCACTAACGTGCCATCGGTACCGTACTCCTTGACTTTGATTCCTATGCCGGATAAAGCCGTTTTGGTTGAAGCCACAAAGCCGGTCATGGCTGTACGGAAATCTCTTTGCAGAGAATTTAACAGACTGTCACCCTTCATCAGTCCTTGCTTGGCTTTTTTATTCCAGTTTTCAATCTGCGTTTCCGTCATTTCTTTTTTCTGCTCATCGGTCAGTGGTTTATACGGGCCATCGGTAGGCTTGGACTCGCGAACCAAGGAGCTGATGGCTTTGGCAATCCCATTATAAGCCTCGATAAAATCCGAAACCTTTTTATACAAAGAATCGGTATCGTTGTTAACCGTAAACTTGATCGGTGCGTCGGCGCTGACCGAATTGTCGGTTGTGGAATTCAGGGTGAAATTGACGCCGTCGAGCGAAAAGGAGTTCTCGGCACGGGTAATGGTAATCGCATGAGCGGGATTGCCGTCAAAACTCATGGTCATTATGGCATCTTGACCGATTTCGATCTGCCGCTTATCCTCGCTGCCGAATAAGGCGGTGGCCAGATTGCTGCCGCCAAGATCCGAAACCTCGACCTTGCTGTGGGAACCGCCGGTGATGGCTTTGAGGGAAAAGGTATCGGTCACGCTGGAGTAGAATATATTGACACCCGCATCCACATCGGCATTGATTGTAGCAATGATGGTATCAATGGATGTTTTCTTATCAAAGACAAAAGCCTTCCCGTTGATGGTCATGCCGTAGGTTTCATCATCCGTCTGGGGAATCAGTAGCGTGCTTAACGAACTTTCCAGATCCTCCAGCGTCTTTTTGGTGTTGATGCGGTTCGTATCACCGGCATACAAATGCAGTGCTCCCGCTTTGCCGAGAACCCCCATGGCATCGGAGGATGCAACCATAAAAATGGAGGTTTTGTCGGTCGTCGTAAAGGACAGCGCTCCATTATTCTCCACGACATTGACCATATTGTCGCCATAGAGCGAGTTCAGCTTTTGCTGAACGTAGTTTTTTAAGCCCGCGGCATCTGCATACTCTTGTTTATTGCTCTCATCGAAGGTTATATTTTTGCTGATTCCGTTGAGCTTGACCGTCATGGTGGAACCAGCCAGTGTATCGCAGAGATAGCTCTTCACAAGCGCATCACGATTGGCCGTGCCGCTGGTTTTGTACGTACCGTCTTGGTTGACTAGCCCCAGACCCTGCAAAAGGTTCTGGTCGCCTCCGGTGACGCTCAGCGGCCCTTGTGTGCAGCTGAAAGATACCTGTCCCGCACTGTCAACCGTTGCCGTGAGCTTGTCCTTGAGATCACTGTTGGACGCTATGGCTTGCGTGAGCGCCTGCTGCAGCGTATCGACAAATTGCTCGGGTTTATCCTTCGATAACGTAACCTTCGAAGCAATTTCCAAGGAGTACGTGTTGCTGCCAATCTGAAATTCGAGGGCCGATTTCGCCGCGAGCGTGTCCTTGAAGAAATTTGCTGTATTCAGTGTGCCGGAGAGATTGCCGCTTTCGGCCGCTTGACCCATCTTAAGTCCCAGACCGTCCAAAAGCTCCTTGGATCCTTCTTTAATCATAAAATCCGTAGCGGGATCTGTACTCGTCAGGGAGATAACGTTGTCACTGCAGGTGAAGGAGAACTTGCCACTGAGCTCCTTGTTGCTGTTCAGGGATTTGTTCAGGCTATCCAGAACAACCTGAATGTCATCATCGGTGTCATACACCAAATCGTAATCCAGGCTAATTGTGTAGTCCTTATTATTGTAATGGAGAGTCAGGGAATCGCCTTTGATGGTGTTGTCCGTCCAGCTCTCCTTGATTGTGCCCGAGGTCAAAGCCTGTGTTGATACCGTGTAATCTTTGGTGGTCATACCGGCCTGAACCGCCAGCTGCGAGATACCGGTGATCAGCATATTTTTGATAGCGCTGGTGGAACCGCTGACGCTGACGGCTGAAGAGCTGTTGACAATGGAGGATACATTAAAAAAGCTCTCATTGAGGATGCTGCCAGTGCTGGAGGTGGAAGTAAAATAGGTATCCTGGAACTCCTGCAAAGCCATTGTAATATCCCGATAGAGTTCCTGTTTCCATAAGGTCGTCTGCTTATTCTGTTGTGCCTGCGCAATTTTTTGTTGAATATCCGAAGTCATGGCGCTGACAATGGCATCGGTATCCATCCCAGACAGCAATCCACTTAGACGAGAGGAGGACGTGGATGTGGTTGACATGGTGGAGTTTGTCGAGCTGGTGGAACTGCTCATCATAAACGCACGCACCTTTCCGTTACAGTGACAGTATTTCTATACTATATATCGTACCAATTTCAAAATTCCTTAGTTTCATCCTCCGTTTTCGTTATGTGTACGGCATTTTATGTGAAAGCAAGGGTTACCTCGGTCTTGCCGCTTTTTGTAAGATTTTCAGCTGTTGACTGTGTTAAATCCCACGCTGTAAATTATAGAAATAAATGGTTGTATTTTGTTGAATAATCATATATAATGGTCTTTGAATTTTCTTTTCAGACATACGCGCCTGTATTACCACACCAGAAAGGAATGAATCATTCTCTATGACGTTTCTTCCTATACAACGTTTGCGTGAAGGGATGGTCCTAAATCGGGATGTTTACTTATTTGATTCCAAAACTTCCCGTTTGGCGATGCTACGATCGGGCGGTGTCTTGACGCAGCAGTACATCGATAAGCTCGGACAAATGGGAATTCTCGGTGTATACATACAAACGCAAGAGGATGAATTGGAGACTTCTAGGTACTATTCCAGGGTTGAGCCCCAGTTCAAGAAGGTTGCATTGGAACGCATCCGCAATGTGTACGAAACATTTGATAACACCACTGTCCGCACTATCAGCGTTCAGAGCATCAATCAGACCATTGATATTACACATCAGTTGGTGGATATGATGATCAAGGATCCCAACTTGCTGCTCAATATTGAGGATCTGCGGCTGTACGACGACTATACCTATAACCACTCTCTTGGCGTAACCATATTATCTATTTCCATTGGTTTATCGCTGGCCATGACGCGTAACGATCTTTATGATCTGGCGTTATGCGCACTGCTCCATGATATCGGCAAAATGGGGGTGCCTATCTCCATCATTTCCAAGCCTCAGCGCCTGACGATGGAGGAGTTTGAGATTGTGAGGCAGCATCCCGTTCTGGGCGTGCAATATTTGATTGAGCACAACGTGGGGGACAAACGCATCCGCAGCGGCGTGTTGACTCACCATGAGCGATATGACGGCACGGGGTATCCCAACGGCCTGTCAGGGGACGATATTCCGCTGTTCGGCCGGATTATTTCGGTTGCCGACGTGTATGATGCATTGACATCTGCGCGCCCTTACCGTGACCCCTCGACCGCCCCAGAGGCGATTGAATACATCATGGGGGGAAGCGGTAAGTCGTTTGACATCAAGGTTGTGAAAACCTTCCTGAAAAAAGTGTCGCCCTACCCGGTGGGGTGCTGCGTAAAGCTGAGCAACGGCAAGACGGCGATTGTCATTAAGCAGAATGACCTCAACCCGCTGCGCCCGACCGTGCAGCTGTTTGAGCAGGTTAGACAGCCGCTGGATCTGTATAATCAGCGCGAATTGCAGAATGTGGTGATCGATGAGATCTGTGATGTCAAAACCGATGTGATTCTTTGATGGCGGGACACAGCCACATGGCAACGTGCTTGAGCATAAAGAAAAATTCACATCCGCTGTTCCTTTCGTCATTAAAACAGCGGCTGCTCTGTCAACAATGTCTGAAGCTGTCCCGGAGTCATCAAGGGACTGCTGCCTGAAGAAAAGGCGGTAGTTCCTTTTTTGCGCTTGCACGTTTGAACGCGGCGTCCGGTTCGGTATACCAGTACCCGGCGATGCTCCTGTGAAGACGACAGTGTTTCGTATAGCTTATCCCCAAACGATAGGCCGACATACCGAACTGACACGGGTGTATGCAGCCGTTCACGCAGCGTTTGGATTAGCACTGCCAAGGAACAGGCAGGCGTTTCACGGATCAGGATATCCCCGTCGCGGCATCGCATGAAAGCCATGGCTGCCAATTCGGCTGCTTGCGTCCAATTGGTCAGATAGAGGCTTTTGTCGGGATGGGACAGGATCAGGGTCTGCCGGGATCGTATGTGGCTGACAAGCACAGAAACGGGCGTCCCCGGTGCACAAATCGGATGACCGCAGCGAACGCTGCAGCGCATCGGGAGGTGTGCCGGTTTTTTTTGATGCTCAGCAGCAGAGCCCAGTACATCCGACAGCGGATCGGTGGATTCATCGGCTGTCAGACAAACCACTTTCGAAACCCTTGCTCTCTCACATGCATTAAGGTAGGCAGCAACAGGCGAGCGGCTGCCATTGCCCTCCGGCCCTTCGGCCAGTGGGGCATAGAGCACATAATCGACGTTGTCGAGTGCTGCGTCCAAGGCATATGGGTCGCCTGCATGACCGGGGCACAAACGAATGCTCTGGGGGATTTGCTGTGGCTTGCCGCTGCGGGCTCTGCCGCCAATGCGAAGCACGCGCAGTTCTTCCATTCCGCTTTCCTTTAAGCGATCATCCAAGGCC
>JAEZJA010000292.1 GCA_023415895.1 Bacillota bacterium | reverse complement strand
CTTCATCCGGAGCGGACAGGTGTTTGATACAAATGAAATGAAGGAGATGTTGACTCATGAAAAAGTATGTTTGCACAGTGTGCGGCTATGTGTACGATCCCGAAGTGGGCGATGAACAAGCGGGAATTGCGCCCGGCACCGCATTTGAAGATCTCCCCGATGATTATGTTTGCCCTGACTGCGGTGTTGGTAAGGACATGTTTGAACCGGAGGATTAATGCACAAAGATAAAGCTGCCGCTGAAAAACAATCAGCGGCAGTTTTTTGATTATGGTTATAGATCGAGCGTGATCGTTCGGTTTTCGCGTAGGGAGGCAGGGACATCGATGGCACGTTGGTTGGCAGAGCCGCGAAAGGGCAGCAGCAGTGTCTTTTGTGCCAGGATAAAAGGCCCGTCAATCAGAATATCCGTTTGTTCCAGCAGGCTTTTCCAGCCGGGATTTTCATCAAGATGAGCCATAAGGAACTCATAGGTATAGCCGGTAAAGGTGATGACATTTTTATGCATTGCGTGAATGTGCGAGGCCAACTGCGCGCAAGCCTGCGGCTGCATGAAGGGATCACCGCCCGACAGCGTCAGTCCCTTGAGCATGGGGTTTTTGCTAAACTCCTTGACCAGCGTGTCGATATCGCTGTCATAGCCGCCCTCAGGATCGTGGGTAGAGGGGTTGTGACAGCCGGCACAATGATGGGGGCAGCCCTGTGTGAAAACCACAAAGCGAATGCCCGGGCCGTCGACAATGGATTCGCGGATGACCCCCGCCAGTCGGATGGTCGGCATACGGTTTCCTCTTTTCATAAAGCTGTTTTCAAAGGGCTGCACAACGTGCAGCCCTTTGAAATTATTATATAGACAGTTTTTGATAGCCTTCCCCTCAAGGGGAATGTGGGAGGCGAAAGCCGCTCGAATGAGGTGTCATTATAGCTGCAGGTCTTCATGAATAAGTTTATGCAGTTTCCACCTCATCAGTCGCCTGCGGCGACAGCTTCCCCTTAAGGGGAAGCCACATGACAATTAGATGCGTTCCATTTCGCCCATACCCGTACCAAGGGAGTGCTTGACACGGTCACGCACTTCGGCGTATTTGGCATCGTTGAAGCGGTCGAGCGTCCCCACAAGATAACCAGTGATGCGCCGGATGCGCTCGAAATTGGGCTGTCCGTCCCCTTCGCTGCGTCCGCATTTGGGGCAGGTGTCCCCGATGATGCCGGTATAGCCGCACACGGGATCGCGGTCGACAGGGTGATTGACCGAGCCGTAACCGATGCCCGCTTCTTTCATGGCGCGCACAACCGATTCAAAGGCCTCCAGATTGCTGCAGGGGTCGCCGTCTAGCTCCACATAGGTGATATGACCTCCGTTGGTCAGCTCGTGATAGGGTGCCTCCAGCGCAATCTTGTCAAAGGCGTTGATATCGTAATACACAGGAATGTGGAAGGAGTTGGTGTAGTATTCGTGATCGGTTACGCCGGGGATAATGCCGTATTTCTTTTTGTCGATGCGCACGAAGCGTCCGGACAGTCCTTCAGCAGGTGTGGCAATCAGCGAGAAGTTCAGGCCGTATTTTTTGCTGGCTTCGTCCATGCGTTTGCGCATGTAGCCCACGATCTCGAGACCCAGATTCTGCGCCTCGCGGCTTTCGCCGTGGTGAGCGCCAATGAGCGCCTTAAGGCATTCGGCCAGACCGATAAAGCCCATCGTCAGGGTGCCGTGCTTGAGCACCTCGCGCACTTCATCATCCGGGCCCAGCTTTTCGGAATCGATCCATACGCCCTGTCCCATCAAGAAGGGATAATTTTTAACCTTGCGGCGGCACTGGATTTCAAACCGTTCGAGAAGCTGGCCAATGATCAGGTCGATCTTGCGGTCGAGATCCTCAAAGAACCATTCCACGCTGCCGTGGCTGCGGATGGCGATACGGGGCAGGTTGACCGAGGTGAAGGACAGGTTGCCGCGGCCGTTGACCACCTCGCGCGTGGGGTCATAGCTATTGGCCATGACGCGTGTACGACAGCCCATATAGGCACATTCCGAATTGGGATCGCCCGGGCGGTAATATTTCAAATTGAAGGGGGCATCTAAAAAGGAGAAGTTGGGGAACAGGCGTTTGGCGCTGACACGGCAGGCCAACTTAAACAGGTCATAGTTGGGCTCGCCCTCGTTGTAGTTGATGCCGTCCTTGATTTTAAAGATGTGGATGGGAAAAATAGGCGTTTCGCCATTGCCCAGTCCCGCTTCGGTGGCCAGCAGAACATTTTTGATGACCATGCGGCCCTCTGCGGAGGTGTCGAGTCCGTAGTTGATGGAGCTGAAGGGAATTTGGGCACCCGCACGCGAATGCATGGTGTTGAGGTTGTGCACCAAGGCCTCCATGGCCTGATAGGTGGCACGATCGGCTTCATCCTGCGCATGCTTGAGCGTGAAGTGCTGGATCTTTCCGGCTGTTTTCTCATCAAGCAGCTTGGTGAGTACGCTGAGCTCGGCATCGGCATAGCCGTTGTCGTTAGCCAGAACCGGCAGACCGCCGCAGAGCTCTTCGGCTGCCTTCATAATGCTCTCGGACTGGGCTGCCGCGTCCTCGCAATCGGCCAGCAGCTCGAGTGCGCGCGCCAGATTCTGACGATAAATGCGGCGGTAGGTCTTGGCAACGCCCTTAGCCATGGCATAATCGAAATTGGGAATGCTCTGCCCGCCGTGCTGGTCGTTCTGATTGGACTGAATGGCGATACAGGCCAGTGCGGAATAACTCGCGATGTCGTTGGGCTCACGCAGAAAGCCGTGACCGGTGGAAAAGCCGCTTTCAAACAGCTTGTCCAGATCAATCTGACAGCAGGTCGTCGTCAGAGTAAGAAAATCCAGATCATGAATATGTATATCACCACTGCGGTGCGCTTCGGAGTAGGCAGGCGTCAGCACAAACAACTCATTGAAATGCTTGGCGCTCTCCGAACCGTATTTGAGCATAGTGCCCATAGAACAGTCGCCGTCGATGTTGGCGTTTTCGCGCTTGATATCGTTTTCGCTGGCCGGTTTGAAGGTCAGATCTTCAAAGGTCTTCATCAGCCGGGTATTCATCTGACGCACACGGCTGCGCTCGGCGCGGTAGAGGATGAATTCCTTGGCGGTACGGGCATGCCCGTTTCCTATAAGCACCTTTTCCACCATATCCTGAACCTGTTCCACGCTCGGCGGCGTATCTCCCAGGTTGGCAGAAAGCTCGTCCACCACCTGGTTGGCAAGCTTGAGAGATGTCTGATAATCCTGCCCTCCGATAGCCTGTGCCGCTTTGTAAATGGCATTGGCAATCTTTGTGGTATCGAAAGGAGTTGTACGGCCGTCACGATTGACAATGGTTGCAATCATGGTTTACCCCTCCGCAAATAGTATACTGACAGCTTAGCATAATAAAAAGATGGACACTATAGATACACAATATATTGCGTACCGAAACTGTGTGTTAAAGATTATAGTCAATATATAGTTGGATGTCAAGGCGTAATGATTAGAGAAAGTAA
>JAEZJA010000276.1 GCA_023415895.1 Bacillota bacterium | reverse complement strand
GAGCAGAACAACGGCGAAGAGCCCGAAAAGAATGACTTTGCGTACCCGAGAAGCCATGACGTCGTATGCCTTTTTCTTTCCGTGGATAATCGGTTTTCTTGTATTCACGGCCTATCCGGTGGTCTTCGCGCTGTCT
Organism: Bacillota bacterium; assembly: GCA_023415895.1. Lineage (GTDB taxonomy): Bacteria > Bacillota > Clostridia > Oscillospirales > Acutalibacteraceae > Avimonas. The sequence continues at coordinate 5,350 of JAEZJA010000276.1, read as the reverse complement.
CTGAGCTTTAATAGCGTGGAGATTAAGCCGGGCGGCATTATACAGACCTTTAAGGGCTGGGAATTCTATCACGATGCCTTTTTTGTGGATACTGAATTTTCCATGGAATTGCTGAATCTGGTGGGCTTTATTGTGCTTTCTACGCCCATCATCGTCGTGTTTGCGCTGATTATCAGCCTGCTGCTTAACAACAAGTTTCCCGGTCGTACCTTTTTTCGGGCGGTCTTTTTCCTGCCGGTGGTCATTATGAGCGGGCCGGTCATCACCGAGCTGTTGACACAGGATTCCTCCATGGTAATTCAGCCCTCTTCAAGTGCGCTGTACCAAATTATTGCGACCCTGCCGCCTCTGCTGTCTCAACCTATTCTGTACGCACTCGATCAGTTTGTTATGATTCTGTGGATGAGCGGCGTACAGATCATTCTGTTCCTTGCCGGTTTACAAAAGATTGATCCCAATCTTTATGAAGCCGCTTCGATCGACGGAGCCACAGCTTGGGAAAGCTTCTGGAAAATCACGCTGCCTTATCTGCGCCCGACCATCCTGCTCAACACCATTTATTCCATTGTGGAGTTTGCCAACTTCCCCAACAACGAGATCAACAGCAAGATCAAGCTCCACATGTTTGAACAGGGAAAGCAGTACAGCTTTTCCGCAGCGCTGTCTTGGATTCATTTTGCGACCATTCTGCTGGTTCTGCTGGTCGCTTTTCTGATACTCAACGACTGGAAAGAAGTCCGGGAGGCAAGGAGGCTCAAGCAAGATGACAACAATTGAAAAGCTGCAGAGCCGTCGGCGCATGACAGCCATCTCAACCAAGCTGCGTAACAAATCACCGAAGCTGGTGGCAAAGCTCTGTATTTACGGCTTGCTGATCGGTCTGGGCTTTGTTTTTATCTATCCTGTCCTCTATATGCTGGTCAACAGTTTTATGTCTACCGATGATCTGGTTGATCCGACCGTGATCTGGATTCCCACGATGTTGGATATGGACAATTTTGTACGGGCGTGGAAGGTGCTGGGCTATCTGCCCTCTCTCGGGTGGTCACTGTTGATGTCGGTGGGTCCGGCGCTGCTGCAGACGCTGGCCTTGTCGTTTGTCTCTTATGGATTGGCGCGTTTTCGTATGCCCGGCAAGAAGTTTTGGCTGGTGCTGCTGATCGCTGCCTACATCATCCCCTCTCAGGTCACACTGGTGCCACGGTACATTCTCTTCAAAACCTATCACCTGATCGATACGCCGCTGGTGACCTTTTTGCCCTCCCTGCTGGGGCAGGGAATCAAGAGTTCTCTGTTTATCCTGGTGTTTTATCAGTTTTACCGTTCGTATCCGACAGCTTTTGATGAAGCCGCCTCTATTGACGGCGCGGGACCCATGCGCATTTATATGAAGGTGGCGCTGCCCATGGCCGGTTCGGCGGTGCTGGTTACCTTCCTGTTCACCATGATCTGGAGCTGGAATGAATCCATCCAGAGCGGCATGTTTTATGGCGCGGCCATTCCCACTCTCCCGATTAGGCTGCAAAACTTTGTGGACTCGTATACGCATATGTATGCCACCAACGATTACAGTACGGTCAATAAACTCAATGAAGCCATCCGGCTGGCCGGGACGCTTCTGACGATTCTGCCGCTGATCGCGATGTATGTATTTCTCCAGCGGTACTTCATTGAAAGCATCGAACGCACCGGCTTGACGGGTGAGTAATGATCTGACGCTTAAACGCTCTTTATTCTGTTTTGGAGCACATGGTAAAGGGGCTGCAGATATTCTGCAGCCCCTTGGTTTCATGGTGTGACCAGTTGTGTAACCGCGTCGCGTTCGCTCTCGTACAGCCAGCGCAGCACCCGCCATTCGGGCGGCAGCAGGTTATATAGCCGTCCTGCCCATATGGTTACCTGTTCGGGAAGGGTGATGGTCTGCTTTCTGCCCAGGATATCGATGTCAATCTGCCCCTCATGTTGCGTGATATCCAATCTCATGCTGGCACTGCTGCCCAGCCCTACACGCCGGGTATTGTAATCCGCTGTCAGGAAGCCAGCGATCAGCATGACCACGCAGGCGGTCAGCATGGCGGACGAGAAGAAGGCACGCATGCGCGGATAGCGTACGGTGGGTCTGGTTTTCTTGGCTGTGCGTTTCATGAATTCTACTCCCTGAATGTTAAACGTTGGTGGGTTTTATGTCCGATGAAGGCACCAGATGGCTGTTCATGAGCTTTGCCTACAATTCGGAGAGAACCTTGGATAATCCCTTGCCCAGCAGCTCGCCCGAATAGGTGGCTTCATCGATCGTGTTGGCCTCGGAGCCCACTTCAATGAGCAACGAGCCGTGTGTCAGATGCTCGTTATACCGGCTGTCCACGAGGTACATAGGGCGCATGATCCCTTCGTATTGTGTGTTGAGGGTGCTGTGAAGCCTGAGCGCAAAACGCAGATTCTGCTCCCAATCGGGGTGGGGGGCAGTCTTGCTGTTGCACACGCTCGTGATAATCATCATCTGCGCTGCTTTTTTGCCATCGATCACAGCTGTGGGCTTAAGTTTTTCGGACGTGGAGCGGTTAATGGCGTCACGGTGAATATCCAGAACGACCTTGATGGTAGGGTATTGCTTGAGCAGCTTGCTTATGACCTCTGCGGCACGATCATAAGCGCCGGTGTAGGGACTGTCAAAGACGGTGGTTTCATGGATGACACCGATGCCCGAGGCGCGCAGCTGCTGCGCAATGGCTTCCCCCACGGCGACAACGCTGCGCGAGGTATCGCTGGTGCGGTTGGGGTCACTTGCGTTATAATACCCGGCAAAATAGGTCATGTAGGCTTCAGTGGTATGCGTGTGGAGAATGAGCACCTGCGGCTCTTTGGTCTTCACAATGTCGATGTCCGGCTTTTTGGCAAGCTCCGCAGCAACGTCGATGGACGCGCTACTGGCGTTTTTTATCGACACGCCCTGAATCTGGGCGCTTTCGGTTGTGATCTGCTGCTCGATCACTTTGCCGCCGTCTCCCGCTTCGGCCGGAACCTCACCCGAGGCGTGGGAGGAGTTAGTGTCAACCGATTGATCGGCACCCCCTGTGTCATAGGACGTGCCGTCAGCCCGTTCGTTGCCATCCTTTACTTTTTGGTTGGCAGGCAGACGATCCAGACGTCCGCTCAGAGCCTGTACACCTCCCTCGGGCTGCATGATGCTGACCGAAAGCATGGCGAGACTGCGGCCGAATTCCAGAAGCTGTCCGCTCGAAACGCCGCCCACCGCCAAGGTGACGCAGATCGTCAGAGTGCCGACAAGGATGAGGGTGCGTATACGTTCAACGGGTGTTTTACCCGAAAAAGGCGGCTTATTGTTTTTTTGTCTCAATTCCATACAGCATCACCGTTACAAGGTATGCGCCGCCCGAAAGGAATATGCCACGGGGTACGGGGCTCATACCGCTTCGGCAATCAGGGACAGGGGAGAGTATTCGGGCTGAAGTGCGGCGTTGATGGTCATGGCTGTCAGGCGTGAGGCACGGCGGATAATCAGATCAATCTCCCGCGGTGTCACCATCATTTCGGCTCCGCGGGGGGTTACTTTTTCGCCGGCATCCTCCTGTCCGGTCAGATCCATGGCCACCGTACGCGCATCCACAACCGTCGGCACGCCCAACCCGATGACCGGAACGCCCAGCGTTTCGCGATTGAGCGCCATGCGGTTGTTGCCCACTCCCGAGCCGGGGGAGATGCCCGTGTCACAAAGCTGGATGGTACAGCCCAGCCGTTCCACACTGCGTGCGGCGAGCGCATCAATGACAATGATGGCGACAGGTTGTACAATGCTGCTGATGCCCTTGACCATTTCACTGCTCTCCACGCCCGTTTGCCCGAGTACGCCGGGGATGAAGACGGCGGCGGAGCGCAGGTCGTCCAGACCGGTGCTGCGGGCGAATTCGCCGCCGATGTGCCGCGTGGCGAGTACCATTCCCGCCGACCGGGGGCCAAGCGCATCGGGGGTGATGGATTCGTTGCCCAGCCCCACCACCAGCACCGTCCCCTCGGCAGGAAGCAGCGACTGCAGCTCCTTGCCGAGCTCAAGGGCGCGCTGCTCCATATGTTCGTCGTCATCGGATAGCGGGGGTAATTCGGCGGTAATATAGGTCCCCAGTGGGCGGCCAACGGCTTTGGCTCCCTGCTCGGTTTCAATCACAATGCGGGTCAGGCGCATATCTCCCCTTTGCTCGGTTTCACGCCGGACACCCGGCAGCTCTGCCACGTGTCCATTCTGGGAAAGTGCGGCGGATTCAATGGCGAGATCGGTTCGCTGCTGCATAACAGGTTCATCCTTCCGTTTTTGGCTTGGTGTAATGCTAGTATTCACCCAAAGCCCGCGGCTATGCGTCATTCCCTGCCAGGAATTTATGTTGGGCACTTGTCTTCCAGCTTTCGTTCGGATGAAAAAAACTGTTGCAATCCTACAGGTTTCGTGGTATTATAACTTCTACGTGATTTACATTCATGTTCCAGCGAGGGAGGTGTGACCATGCCCAACATTAAATCCGCCAAAAAGCGTGTGAAGATTACGTCGTCTCGTTCTGCTCACAACCAGGCCAACCAGTCTGCCCTGAAAACGCAGATTAAAAAGGCCAACGCGGCTGTCACGGCTAACGATGCCGATAAAGACGCGATTGTTCGTGACACGATGAAGAAGATCGATCAGGCTACGGCTAAGGGATTGCTGCATAAGAATACGGCTGCACGGAGAAAGTCCGCCCTTGCCAAAAAAGTCAATGCTTAACAACATCGTCTGTTGAGCCTCCGTCTGAGACGGAGGCTTTTTGGCGTTTCATGGGCCAATTGATGCAAGAACCCACCTGGGCGATACGAGAAGGGTGTTTCGATTACAAGATATCTCTTGATTGTAAAAATATGAGATCAGTAGTATAATGGTAATGTTAAACAGGATATTTGACAAAGGAGATAGGAAATATGAGTACAGGTGAAATGATTGGTTTTGTTAACCGTTTACTTCTCTCTTTGGCAACGTTTATTATTAGCGGATTTCATTTCAAAGAAAAAGGATTTTTGTTTTTCAATGCGTATCTTTATGCGACGACAAAAGAGCGTGGAGCAATGAATAAGAAACCTCATTACAGACAATCGGCAATTGTTTTTCTCTTGCTAGGAATCATTTTTTTACTGAATGCCTTTGATATGGTTGTTGAAGTCGGATGGTTGTCTTATGTGAGTGTGTTGGTCACAGGTATTTTTATTGTTTATGCTATTGCATCTTCCATAAACCTTGAAAGGATAAACAATCGGTAGACAAAAGGAGCATTCTCTCACACACAGAAACCCCGTCTGAAAGAGGTTTATC
>JAEZJA010000275.1 GCA_023415895.1 Bacillota bacterium | reverse complement strand
CGGATACAGCTACTCCTATCTGTCCCACCTTTTTTATAACAGTGTGGGTGAAAGTCTGCGAGACTATCACACCCGCCGACGGTTTGAAGCGGCTGCTTCCTGTCTGGAGGAAGGCATGAGCGTAACGCAGGCAGCCGAAGCGTTGGGATACCGCTCCATTCACGCCTTCAGCCGCGCGTTTTCCAAGCATTTTGGACAGTCTCCCTTGTCTTGGCGTCAGCATGCTCAGGCAGAGGATCCTAATATAAACCATACAAACAAAATGAAATGAGGAAAAAACATGAAAATTGCAGTCATTGGTTGCGGCAACATTGCCAACAGCGCACACATTCCGGCGTACATGGAAAATCCGGAGGCCGAAATCGTTTATTTCTGCGACATACTCCCCGAGCGCGCCAAAGCGGCCGTTGAAAAATACGGCTGCGGCACGGCTATTACGGATTACAAACAAGCGCTGGCCGATCCGGCAATCGAAGCGGTTTCCGTCTGCACCCCCAACAACGTCCATTCCGTGATCGCCATTGACGCCCTGAAGGCAGGAAAAAACGTGCTGTGTGAGAAACCAGCCGCCCGCACCTACGAGGAAGCGCTGGAAATGCAGCGTGTACAGCATGAAACTGGCAAAGTGCTGAATATCGGCGTGGTCAATCGCTTCAACAACGCCGTTAACCTCATCAAGCAGTATATCGACAGCGGTAAGCTGGGCGAGGTCTATCACGTTTATGTCAGCTTCCGCTCCCACCGTTCCATCCCGGGTCTGGGAGGCGCTTTCACCACCAAAGCCATTGCGGGCGGCGGAGCGCTGATCGACTGGGGCGTTCACTTCCTGGACATCGTGATGTACTGCTGCGGTGACCCCAAGCCCCTCACCGTCAGCGGAGAAACCTTCTGTAAACTCGGCAAAGATATGAAGAACTACGCCTATACCAATATGTGGGCCGGCCCGCCCCAATACGATGGCGTATACGACGTGGACGACTCGGTGACAGGTTTGATCCGCACCTCAGGCCCTGTCATTACAGTCAACGGTGCCTGGGCGCAGAATATCGGCGAAAACGAAATGTACATTGACTTTATCGGCGACAAGGCGGGCATCCGGCTGCAATACGGCAAGGAATTCAAGCTCTACACCGCCGAGAACGGCGCCCTGGTTGAATATGAGCCCGCTTTCCGCTCCACTCCCATGTTCCAAAACGAAATCGATGCCTTCCTGCGCTGCATCCGCACCGGCGAAAAGCTATCCTCCCACATTGACACCGTCATCATCACAGCCCAAATGATGCAGGCTATCTACGATTCGGCCGAGCAGCATCACGAAATCACACTCGAATAAGGAGGCATCCATCATGAAAAAGATCGGTTTCATCGACTACTATCTGGATGAGTGGCATGCCAATAAATACCCCCAGATGCTCAAGGAGGAATCCGACGGAGCGCTGGAAGTAGCCTATGCCTACGGACATATTGACTCCCCCATTGGCGGCATGACCACCGACGAGTGGTGCGCCAATACCGGCATCGTCCGGTGCGGCACCATCGAAGAGCTGATTGAAAAAAGCGATGTTCTGCTGGTGCTTTCTCCGGATAACTGTGAAATGCACGAAGAACTTTGCCGCCTGCCGCTGGCCTCAGGAAAACTCTGCTATGTGGACAAAACCTTCGCTCCGGATCTGCCCACCGCCCAGCGCATCTTCGCCATGGCCGATGCGGGAAAAACGCCCTGCTACTCCACCTCCGCCCTGCGGTTTGCCGAGGAATACGCCGCCGTGGAGACCAAGGATATCACCGCCATTCGCTGCTGGGGGCCCAACGAGTTTGAAACCTATGCCATCCACCAGCTCGAGCCGCTCGTCATGCTGATGAAGACTTCGGCCTCCCGGGTGCTGTATCTGCCCTGCGAGGGAGGTTATGAGCTGCTCATCGAATTTGCCGATGGCCGTACCGGCTCCATCGCCGGTTATCGCGGCGGTTCGCCCTTTATAATGAACATACAGCACCGGGAGAAAGGCGAACTCATCGAGGTAAAATCCGATTTCTTCCGCCCCTTCATCCAGGCACTGTGTAATTTCTATACCACCGGTACGGTAAAGGTTCCCCACGAAGACACCCTGACGATCATGGCTCTGCGTGGCGCCGGGTTGGAAGCCCAGCAGCACCCCGGCCAGTGGATCGCTGTCAAACAGTAAGGAGGACGTGACATGAGCAATTTTTCCATCGGTATCATGGCGGATTCTCTGCGCCTGCCGCTGGCGGAAAGTCTCCGAAAGAGCCGTGAGCTGGGAGCAGATGGCGTTCAGCTCTATGCCGTAGAGGGCGAAATGTCGCCCGATAACCAGACCCCTTCCTCCCTTGCCGAAAAGAAAAAGCTGTTAGCGGATAACGGGTTGGCTGTATCTGCCCTATGCGGTGATCTCGGCGGCCACGGCTTTGCGTTGGCTGCTCAAAACCCGGTCAAAATCGAACGTTCCAAGCGCATTATGGAATGGGCGCTGGAGCTGGGCAGCCGCGTGGTCACCACCCATATCGGCGTGATTCCCGAGGACACCCGCAGCGAACGCTATCAGATCATGCAGGAAGCCTGCGGCACGCTGGCGGCTTATGCCCACTCCCTGGGTGCTCACTTCGCCGTGGAAACCGGCCCCGAACCGGCAACGCGGCTGCGCACGTTTCTGGATAGTCTCGGCACCTCCGGCGTGGGGGTGAATCTGGATCCCGCCAATCTGGTGATGGTGACCGACGACGATCCGGTCCAGGCCGTCCATACATTGGCCCCCTATATCGTTCACACTCACGCCAAAGACGGCATTCTGCTGAAAAAGACCGATCCCCAAATCATTTACGATTTCTTCGCCGAGGGCGGAATCGGTGATTTGCGCATGGAGGAATTTTTCCTGGAAACCCCGCTGGGCAAGGGACATGTGGACTTCGATGCCTATCTGGCCGCTCTGCGGGAGATCGGGTATCACGGCTACCTGACCATCGAGCGGGAGGTTGGCGCCGATCCGGCGGCAGATATCCGCCTTGCGGTGGAATTTCTACACAGTAAGTGCTAACACTCTCGGCCACACGATGAGGTTAACGGAAAGGTTCAGCAACGTATGAAAACCTATGGCGTTTTACTAATTGGCTGCGGGCATATCGGAATGCAGCACCTGATGGACATTTATTTTCGCGATACCGTGCGCATCATAGCCGTAGCCGATTGCGACGAGGCGCTGGCACGGGATGCGGCCAGACGCTGCGGTGCCGAACGGTATGGAACGGACTACCGCGTATTTCTCCGGGATGAGCGCGTGGACATTGTCATCATAGCCACCTACACGGACTCCCATTTAGCCATCCTGCGGGATTGCCTCGCCAGTCATAAACATGTGCTTTGCGAAAAACCGATTGCCCACACGTTAGAGGACGGAAAGACTTTTGTAGAGCTTGTCCAACGCTCCCCGGAGAAGGTTCTGGTCGCCCATATTCTGCGGCACAATCAATCCTATCAACGGGTGCGGGAACTGCTTCAAAGCGGTGTTATCGGCGATTTACGGCTGGTGCGCCTGGCGCAGAATCATCACACAGTAAATTGGCCGCGCTATTGCCGACTGCTGGAGGATTGCAGTCCTACGGTGGACTGCGGAGTACATTACTATGATCTTCTGCACTGGCTGACCGGAGCGGTTATCACCGAGGTTTCCGGCATTGGCACGAAAACACAGCCGGATGCCCCGCAGGAGAATTACACACTGGCCACCTTCCGTCTGTCCAACGGCTGCATCGGTTTTTACGAAGCCGGATGGGGGCAAAGCATCCGCGCCCTCAATCTCAAAGAGTTCGTTGGCACTTGCGGGCGTCTGACGCTCGAGATGCAGTCCCAGCGGGATCGAGATCAGGAAGAAGGCGACCGCATTACGGTGTATCGCAGCGACACCGGCCGCTACGACACCATCAATCTGCCCTCCACGTATAAAGATATGTACGCCCAGCTGGAAACCCTTATTAATATGATTGAAACCGACGCGCCGGGGAATCCCACCATTGAGGACGTATGGATATCCTTTCAGACCGCACTAGCGGTGGATCAGGCCATCAAAACCGGTGCTACCGTTCGTCTGGAACCATTGCAAGACCCCCTGCTTTCCGGCACTATATAATCCACCTTTGAGTTCGCCTTTTGAGGTGCAAATAAGCAGCCACCGGCATGTGGTACTGACCAAAAGGTCAGGCACATTGTCCGGTGGCTTTTTGCGTGAAAAACGATTACTTCTTCTCGTTCACGGCGATCCAGATTTCACAGCTGTAGTCAGGGGATTGCGTATCCGCTGAAGGGTATACCTCCAACTCAACGCCACTGCCGTACTCATAGGTGCTGCTCTGAGGAAAGAACTCGGTGCAAATCTTCTTGTAGGTTTCCTTAAAGGCATCGGGCATCTGACCCTTGCACTGGAACACGGCATAGGTGTACGCCGGAATTTCAACAATGTCAAAACCGTCGTCCTTGACCGGCTTGCCGTTGTACTCGGCACCGATGCCGTAGGGGAACCCGGAATCCGCTATTTCGCCCGAGAAACAAATGCCCAGAACCCCGTGGAGGTTGTCAAAGCTTGCGTATTTGCACAACTTCTCCATCACACCACTGCCATTCACCTCATTCCAGAATCCCGAAATATCGGCTGTGGCGGTGTCTCCTTGCGGCTTGTTGACCTGTCTTTTTTTGCAGATAACCTTGAATGCGTCTCTTTTTTCGATTCGGTAATCCATGAGAGTGCCTCCGTCAAACGTTAATTTTACGGAAATGCGGGAGAAGGACTTGGTGTTTCCGCCGTGGCGGGTTTCACTGGGCGTGATACCATGAAAGCGTGTGAACGCACGGGAAAAGCTTTCCGGTGTGTCATAGCCGTATTTCAGCGCAATATCGATGATCTTGTCGTTCGTTCGGTACAATTCATCGGCTGCCAACGACAGCCGGCGCATACGGATATAATCGCCCAATGTGTAACCGCAGAGCATGCTGAACATTCGCTGAAAATGAAACGCGGACGAGGCGGCCTCCCTCGCTACAGCCTCATAGTCAATTTTGTCTGTCAGATGCGCTTCGGTGTAGTCGATCGCACGCTGAATGCCTGTAATCCAGTCCATAGTTCTCTCCCTTCCGCATGGCAACATTCTAGCAGAGGTAAAGTCTGGTTTCTTGATATTTTGTGCGGAGTGGTGCACATGCTTTCAGGAGATGCTCCTTTGGTCTGTGCTTCATCGCGCACGGCTGAGGGTTAGCGCGCATAAATTCCCATTAAAAGAAGTCGAAAGTGTTTCAAAGCCTGCTCTTTGAGATTAAAATCAGGATAACGAATGCACCACTCAAAAGTAAGGCCTCTATAAGCCCTAACAAAATGCCGGGCCGTTTCCTCTATGGGCAAATCGGCTTGAAATATGTGCTGATGAATGTTACGGGTGATAATATCACTGAACAGCATATACAATTACGCTTGATAATCCATATCCACTTTTTTAACATAGTCGTTGATGAACAGGGTGATCAGCGCATCTTTCGATTCGAAATGCACATAAAAACTCCCCTTTGCTACCTTTGCATGCTAAACGATGTCATCGATGCTGACAGCATTATACCCATACTGATGAAATAAGTGTTCGGCACTTTTATAAATTCTCTCTCTTGTCCCAGCCGCTCTAATCTTTCGGCGGCTTATAGCTTTTTTCCACCAAACCACACGCCTCTTGCCCGTGTATAAAAACACAAAAAATATCCACAGTCATGGAATATGGTCGGAATCATCCTTTTTATTTTAATACACGTCGGTTTTTTTTGCAAGAAAGAGTCAGTCCCCATGGCTCTTTTGGTTTGCCATTCGCGAATACGGTGTCGTTCACAAATGGCTTATCCCCAAGGTTCCCAGTTTTAAAACAGACAGGGCGGCTGCAAAACGAAAAGTCTTGCAGCCGCCCTTTGTACTTTTCTACACACTGTCAAACTGTAAAACCGGATACCCCC
>JAEZJA010000229.1 GCA_023415895.1 Bacillota bacterium | reverse complement strand
CCTCCACACCCCGGCGGCGCGCCAACGCATGCGACGCTTCAAGCAGCTTGCCGAACAGTCCCTGCCCACGGTATTCCGGCAGAGTCGTTGCCGCATAAATATACTGCGCCCTCATACCCGGACGCTTCGCTTGCAGCGCGGCCCCCGGCAGCTCCAAAAGTGTCTCGGGCATAAACAGCATGGAAACGGGTGCGCCCTTCTCCAGCCATACAAGGCACATACCTGGTTGAAACAAAAAGGAAAACGACAGCTCGATATCCGAGAGAGCATCCTCCGGAAACCCGGCACGCCAAAGCTCTATCAGCGCCGGACGCATCTCGGGGGTTGCCAGCGTCACAGACATCCCTGCGCTCCTCCATTCTAAGGCATTTCGGTCGCGAGATATTTCTCCAGAATGCGCACGGGGTTATACGATTTTTTAGCCCGGCGCAATCCCTCAATCCCCAAATCGTTTTCCCGGTTGATATACCGGAAGCGCCCCTCCAGCTCACGCGCGGCAAACTCCCGATTGATCATGGCATAGGCGCCGCTGTAATCCTGCAGGGCCTTTTCCACGTGGATATCCACGACCTCGCTGCTGATAGGCGAAGCGATCGTCATGGCCACCACCTTGCCCTCAACGCGCAGCAATCCCCCCATCAGTGACAGTTCTTTCATATGCTGCATGGCTTCCCATACACCGCATCGCTCGCTTTGCAGGCTGGGATCAGAGCAGTTGCCCTTTTCCCGACACCACTCCGAAACCATCTGCATGACCTCGTCGCGGTTGTCCTCGGTGATTTTTTCGTAGCTCCATGCATACTTTGCGTTGAAAGACGCAATATGATTGCGTTTGGAGTGGTATTTGCGGCCGCTGAGCTGCGCCAAATCCTCGGTATTGTAAAGATAATCAAAATCTTGGGGAGATGCCTGCCAGTCAAACACGCCGGGATACCATCCCTCAATTTGTGCTCGCATTGCCTCATCCGCTCCGAATAGCTGCAGCTGCTCACCCTTATCACGAGCCTGTGCGCGCAGCAACTCGATATTCTCCCGCAGGTCGCCGCCGACGGGCAGCAAATAGAGCGGATCGACCGTCCCCGACCGGATAAAGAATGAATCCCCCAGCCGGGCAATCTGGTTGTTATAGTACCGCCGCCAAATGTAAATCGTGGTAAAGGAATACTCACACGCCATACTGCCGCTTTGTGAAAGAAGGGGAGCCGCCCACGCGGCATCCTCCACAGTCGGCTCATAAAAATCCAGTCTCAGTGCGGTATTCAGCATACAATATCCATCCCTTTCAAATGTCCAGAGTGGCGATCAGCGACTGGGTGATGCGATCGGCAGACAGAGGTTCCTCTCCCTGCGCGCAGTCTATCACAAGCCAGCTGCATACCTTGGCGGCATAGAGCGCCGTTTCACGGCAGCGAAGCAAATACTGCCGATCCCGCTCATGGATGTCCTTTTTGCTTTCGTCTCCCGCATACCGATGGGACAGCAGCTTCTGGGATACCTCCGGCGGCATGTCCAGAAAAGCCACCGCGTCGGGGCGGGGCAGACCGAGCAGCGTATATTCATAGTGCTCCAACCATTTCAGATAGTCATCCCACTGCTCCCGGGGCAGCTTGGCCATCTGGTGAATGGCGTTGGAGGTCGTGTAACGAGCCGCCAGAATCAGCGCCCCCTCACGGTAGTCCTTCTCCCAGAAGCGCTTATAGCTCGCATAGCGGTCGACTGCGTAAAACGAGGAGGCCGCATAGGCGTTGACCGCATCGGCCGAACCGCCGAACTCACCGGCCAGATACATTTTGACAAGCGCCGACGAGGGCTCGTCATAATCCGGAAAGCAGATTTTCTTATAGCTTGTCCCGCTGGCCGACAGATACTCGCCCAAACGATCAAACTGTGTGGTCTTGCCGCTGCCGTCGAGGCCGTCAATGACAATCAGGCGTCCCATTTAACCATGCTCCCTCAGCTGTTCATAGTGTGCCCGCATTTCTTTCATTTTACCGCAGGACATTTTGCCCTCGGGGCAGGCGGCGTTTGCGCAGGGGGGGCCGGCCTTGCGGAACAGCTCGGGGGCAACCTCCAAGCAAAGACGCAGCATACCTTCGGCAAGCTCACGGATCTCCCACTGAGCGCGGTTGCAGCAGCGATGCCGGAAGAAATTCAGCAGACTGCGCGCATTCATAGTCACAATCATTTTTGTCGTGCAGGCATTGGGCAGTACAAACCGCGCATCCTCAATTGCCTTTTTCTCTGCCGCGCGAGCCGCCGCTTTTTCCTCCATCCCCTCCGACAAAAAGGCCGCTTGGTGCTTGTCTTTGAGCAAGGCCGTAAGCCTTTCATAATGTGCCTGATCCTCTTCCATGGCACGGAGATATTCCTCTTTTGCCTCCGGGATCGCTTCGATCTCTGGCGGCAGGACAAACTCAAACATGTTTTCCTTAACATACCGCTGGCTCTGCACACTGAAGGATGCCAAGCGGTGGCGGGTGATCTGTGCGAGCAGCGAACGGGAGACCCCTTCAATGCCGAACGTGAAGGAAGCGTGCTCGATTGGACTCTCATGGCCGATCTCCGCAAGCATATTCACAAAGGAGGCCGTTTTTTCCTCGGTCAGCCCCTCCATAATCGTGTCAATCGTTGCCGATGAATAGCACAGCTTGGCCGCGGAAGCAACCGTCCGCTCAGGCTGCGGTGTATAAGTAAGCAAAGTAACCTTTAGCATCAACGCATTCTCCTCTCAAAACAACTGCATTCTCCAACAGTATAGCAGAATTTCCTTCTGGGTTCAACCAATTTAGTCCGACTTTCCCCTTGTTGGGCAGGGCAAACAGCATAAAAGGGATCCACCGGATACACCGGAGGATCCCTTCACCGTATTCTTTACTTTGCTGCCGAGGTCTCACTTGTCGTCGCGGCAGTCGTTGTCGTTGGAACTGTCGTTTCGGTGGTCAGTGTCGTACCCACGACCGCACCGCCCTTGAGGATGGTCAAGCCCGCCTGAATCTGCGGGTCTTTATCCGCCGTCAGGAAATCGAAGTTGTCTTCCTGTTCGTTGGTGAGACCCACCACAACCGTCGGCGTAATCCCTGTGGCATGGATCACGGCTTTATCCGCCAGCGACAGGCTGGCATAGGAATAGCGGATGGCCGCGCCATCGGTGGAGATGGTATAATATTTCTGAACCAGACCGCGTCCGGCGGTTTTAACCCCCACCACGGTTGTCTTTTTGAATTCCTGCAATACACCGGCAAAGAGCTCGGCTTCTCCCTGAGTCTGCGCGTTCACCAATGTGACAGAGGGGAGCGTCATTTCATAGGTATCCGTGGTGGAAAGATCCTCATTGGTGCCATCCGCCAACGTTTTATAGGCAAAGGTTCCACGGGGCAGAAGATACCCGATGATCTCGCAGGCCGCCTCCAGGCTGCCGCCCGTATTCCCCCGCAGGTCAAAGAGAAAATGCGTAGCTCCCTGGGATTCCAAACTGGCAATAGCGTCTTTAAACTGTGCCGGGGTATTGGTGAAAATGTTCGTCAAGCGGATATACCCGGTCGTACCCATCAAAGAGCTCTGCACACTGTTGACCGTATAGGTGCTCGAGGATATTTCAAACGCAATCGACTCGGTTCCTCTTGTCACTGTCAGCTTGGCTTTGGTGGCGTTAGTGAGCGTCGAAGCCACTTGTGCAAAGTCCAGCTCTTCGATGGCCTTGCCGTCGAGCTGCGTAAGCACATCGTCCTTCTTGATTCCCGCCTTTTCCGCGGCTGAATTGGTATCCACGGCAGCGATAACCACCGTTCCGTCGTTCTTTTCCACGGCACGCAGTCCCAGGCCTGTCCATTTTCCCGACAGCCGTTCGGTTTCCTTGGCATATTCGGGTGCGGTCAGATAGACGGCGTATTCATCTTGGATGCCGTCGATGTAACCGCGGGCGAGGGAAGCGCGCAGTGTCTCTTCATTGATATCGCCGAAATAATTCTGCCGCACCGCTTTATCGATCTCGGTAATATACTCAAACATCTGCTGCCGCTGGGAAACGCTGCTGATCTGCAGATTGAAATAACGCATGGCCACGATCACTGTCACGGAGATCGTCAAGGCAATCGCAACGATGATCAGGGTGACCGCGGCACCGAGAGATATTTTCTTGTTCATAGCAATTCCAGATCCTTTCTGTGGCTGAATGCTCTGTGAAAGGCTAAGCATCCGGCTGAGTCGGCAGAGCTTTTAAGCCAAAAAGGAGAGCAGACCCTTGTTCGCGACTGCACCCCTTTTGGCTGATCCTATGGCGAATTTTAACACAAAAGTATCGTCCGCGCAAGATCAAAGCGAAACATAACCGTTTTTTATCGGGTCTACCGCCGTGCCGTTGACACGCACCTCAAAGTGGAGATGAGGGCCGGTAACATTTCCCGAAGCCCCGGCTTGTGCAATCACCGTCGTGCCACCGACAACCTTTTGACCCACACGGACATTGACTTTGGAACAGTGGGCGTACAGCGTGGAAATAGTATTGCCGTTTTTATCGGTACCGTGATCAATAATGATATGATACCCGTAGCCGCCCCCCCAGGAGTCCGTACTGTTGGCGTAAATGACCGTGCCGCTGGAAGCGGCAACAATATTCTCTCCATAAATGGGGATGGGGCCGTTGGCAATGTCAATCCCTTTATGCAGTTTACCCCATCGCCAGCCGTAGTAGGAGGAAATGGCGCGTACGGTAGGCACAGGCCAGAACATCGAGCCGCCGTATTTTCCATTGGAGGAGTTGGCGTTGATGATCGCCACGATCTGTTTTTCCAACGCTTCCTGCTCGGCTTCAGTCGCTTTCAGGCTGGACTGATAGTTGCTCAGGGTGCTCTGTATTTTCTGCAAAGCGGCTGTT
Organism: Bacillota bacterium; assembly: GCA_023415895.1. Taxonomy (GTDB): domain Bacteria; phylum Bacillota; class Clostridia; order Oscillospirales; family Acutalibacteraceae; genus Avimonas. The sequence continues at coordinate 2,269 of JAEZJA010000229.1, read as the reverse complement.
GCCTTGGCGTACAATGTATCAAGCTCGCTTTTTTGTGTATTCGATTCGGATTTCAATTTCTGGACATTCGCAAGCTTCTCAGATACAGAGGCCTTCTGAAGGTCCAGTTCTTGCTTCTGTTCGTTAATTTTCTGGATACTGTTTTCCAGTTCCTCCATCAGAGCCTGGTCATTGGAGGAGACACGCTCCATCATTTTGGACTTGATCAGATAATCGGTATAGTTGTCGGTATCCAGCAGCATTTGCAATGCTGAAAGATTTCCCGTCTTGGAAATGGCACGCAATCGCAGACGCAGTTGCTGGAATTGAGCCGAAATAGCCTCTTCCTTCTGCTGAATTTCTGCTTCCTTGGCGGAAAGCTGCTCGTTGAGAGTGGATACTTCCGTGTTCAGTGCCGCTATCTGCCGATCGAGCAGATCAATTTGTGCCTTGACATTGTCAATCTTTTTATCCAGCGAGGCTTTATACGCCTGCTGATCGTTCTTGTCCGCTTCCTGTTGGGCAATATCCTTTTGCAGGCTTTCGGCTTCCTTTTTCAGCTGTTCGCTCTGCTGCTGGAGCTCCGACAGGGACGCAGCACTGGCTGAAATTGTCCCAAAATCCGACGGCACAGCAACCACCAAAGCCGCTGCCGCCAACAATGCGGCCAGATGCCGCGTCAACTTTTTACATGACATTTGAAATACCTCCCTGCTTTTTGAGATATTTGCCCATGGAGATGGCGCTGCCGAGCATACCGGTCAGAATGCCGATCCCCATAAAGCCGATGAGCAGGATGTGCCAGACAGAGCCAAAGCTCACCAGCGTGGTGATGCCGATTTTAAAGGATTCGAACAAGCGCGTATACAGCACATACGTGATGCCGAAGGACAGCAGTCCCGCCGTCGCGCCCAGCACCATGCCCTCAATTACGAAGGGGATGCGCACAAAGGCGTTGGTTGCGCCGACCGACTTCATGATCGAAATTTCCAGGCGACGGTTATACACTGTCAGCTTAATGGTGTTGATGATGATGAACATGGACACCAGCAGCAGCAGGCCGACCACGCATCCGCTGATAATCAGGATGGTGTTGCGGATATTGGTGAGCTGTGCCGCGATATCCTCGTTGTAGCTGATGCTGTCCAGATCAGGCATGGCCTTGAGTTTTTCAATGGTGGTGTCAAAGTGGCTGAGATCCTCAAAGGTCACAATAAAGCAATCCAGGTAGGGGTTGTCCTCCCCCTGCATATCCTGATAGGTTGCTTCGGGAATATCGTTCTTGTATTTCTCGAGAAGCTGCTCCTTGGAAACAAACTCCACGCTCTGCACATTGTCGGTCGTTTGTATTTCCTCATAGAGAGCATCGGTTTGTGCCTTCGTACTGCCCTCCTCGGCAAAAACAACGACGACATTTTGTCCGTATACCCAGTCAAACACATGGTTGACATTGGCATAAACGAGATAGGAGCATCCGGTCAGAATCAGACAGGAAACCAGCACGCCGATAGACGCAATGGCCATAAAGCGGTTTTGCCAGATGCTGCGGAAGCCTTCCCGCGTCAAATAACGCATACTGCTGAATCTCATTTGTCGGTGCCCTCCTTCCCTTTGGAAAAGACACTGATCATGTTCAGCGCCGAATCGTCCCAGAGTGGATTGGCGGAAGTGGATGCGGAAGCCGGATGATCGGCCACCACACAGCCATCCTGAATTTCAATGACACGATGATGGAACATACGCACCAGCTCATGCTCATGCGTGACCATCAGAATAGTCGTACCCCGGCGGTTGATTTCGGTCAGCAGCTCCACAATTTCATAGGAGAGCTCGGGGTCGATGTTGCCCGTAGGCTCGTCAGCGATAATCAAGGAAGGGTTGTTGACAAGCGCACGCGCGAGTCCCACGCGCTGCTGCTCACCACCCGACAGCTCCACAGGATAGCTGCGCGTTTTGTTCTGCAAACCGACAAGACCGAGAATGTAGGGCACCCGCTTGCGCACATCCCGTTCGGAGGCGCCCGTTACGCGCATGGCAAACGCCACGTTGTCATAAACCGTCATGTGATTGATCAGTCGGAAATCCTGGAAAACAATGCCCATCGTGCGGCGCAGATAGGGAATCTCGCTGCGCTTCAGCTTGGACAGTTTGAAATCGTTGATGATGACTTCACCCGCACTGGGAGTCTCCTCACGCATCATCAGCTTGAGAAACGTACTTTTTCCTGCACCGGATGCGCCCACAATGAATACGAACTCACCTTTTTGAATGTGAATGTTGACATCTTTCA
>JAEZJA010000183.1 GCA_023415895.1 Bacillota bacterium | reverse complement strand
AAAGCAACCAACGAACCCGGTTTGGCAAAAGCGGCGGTGCCGGTACGCGAAGCCTTGGTCATGCTCACAGCAAAGCTCACGAGCGTAGGCGGAACATCCAACTCGTTGAAGCTGCCCGACATGGAGTCTTTGCCGCCGATGGAGGGAACGCCAAACTCCTTTTGCGCCAGGAACGCGCCCAGCAAGGCGGCAGTCGGCTTGCCCCAGCGTTCGGGAACGTCGCGCAGACGCTCAAAATACTCCTGGAATGTCAGCCGCGCCTTGAGCGGATCGGCACCCAAAGCGGCCAGCTTGGCCAGCGAGAGCGTCACCGCATAGGCCGCACCATGGAAAGGACTCCAACGCGAAATACCCGGAAGGAATCCATAGGTCATCGCGGTTGCATCATCGGTTTCGCCCGACAGCACCGGCAGCTTGGCCACCATGCCGTCCTCAGGCGACAGCTGATACTTGCCTGCAAAGGGCATATTGACCGTAGCCGCGCCAATAGAAGCGTCAAAGCGTTCAACAAGTCCCTTCTGACAGGCGACCTCAAGACGGGAAAGGTTCTCCCGGAAGGCCTGCGCCAGCGGGATAACCGCCAGTCCTGCGGGAATCGTTGTGCGGTATTCGGCCTCGGGATTGGGGGCGGTGATGACGGCATCGGCGGTCTGTGTCACGCCGTTGGTATTGAGAAAATCGCGGCTGATATCCACGATGGTATCGTCGTTCCAAACCATGCGCAGCCGTTCCTCCTGCGTCACCACGGCCACGACCGTGGCTTCAAGGTTTTCCTCGGCCGCCGCGGCAATAAAGGAGTCCACATCTGCCGCGTCCAGCACCACCGCCATGCGTTCCTGTGATTCAGAAATGGCCAGTTCGGTGCCGTCGAGGCCTTCATATTTCTTGGGTACCTGATTCAGATCAATGCGCAGACCGTCGGCAAGCTCGCCGATGGCGACGCACACACCGCCCGCGCCAAAATCGTTGCAGCGCTTGATACTGTGCGCGACAGAGGGATGGCGGAAAAGCCGTTGAAGCTTGCGCTCGGTGGGCGGATTGCCCTTTTGTACCTCAGCGCCGCAGGTATCGATGGATTCCGACGTATGTGCTTTGGAGGAACCTGTTGCGCCCCCGCAGCCGTCGCGCCCCGTACGTCCGCCCAGCAGTACGATCACATCCCCCGGAACGGGCTGTTCGCGCACCACATTGTCCTTGGGCGAAGCACCGATGACCGCGCCGATCTCCAGACGCTTGGCCACATAGCCGGGGTCATACAGCTCAGCGACCTGCCCCGTTGCCAGGCCGATCTGGTTGCCGTAGGAGGAATAGCCGGCAGCCGCACCCGTGGTAATCTTGCGGGCGGGCAGTTTGCCGGGTATGGTCTGCGCAAGCGTCAGACGAGGATCACCGCTGCCTGTCACGCGCATGGCCTGATACACATAGGCACGGCCCGAAAGCGGATCACGGATGGCACCGCCCAAACAGGTGGCCGCTCCGCCGAAAGGTTCGATTTCAGTCGGATGGTTATGCGTCTCGTTCTTGAACTGCACCAGCCACGTCTCGGTCTGGCCGTCAATCTCCACCGGTACTTCAATCGAGCAGGCGTTGATTTCGTCGGACTCATCCAGATCGGGAATGCGCCCCTGCTTTTTGAGCAGCCGCATGCCCATTGTGGCCATATCCATCAGCGTCACATTTTTCTGTTCAAGTCGGCTGCCATAAACCTCCTTGCGCGCCTCATAATAGGCGGCAAGTGCCTCTTCAATCACCGCGGACAGCTTGCCGCTCTCCACCGTGACGGATTTTAGACGGGTCAGGAAGGTGGTGTGGCGGCAATGATCCGACCAATAGGTGTCGATCACCCTAAGCTCCGTAACGGTGGGATCACGATGCTCCTGATCCCGAAAATAGGCCTGGCAAAAGGCCAGATCATCGGCAGACATGGCAAAGCCCATCGACAGCCAATACGTATTGAGTTCCTCTGTGGTCATACGAATGAAGCCCTCCACCCGTTCGACCTTGGTGGGGACGGTAATCGTCATATCCAATGTTTCAGGTTTGTCAAGCGAAGCAAGGCGGGATTCCACAGGGTTGATAACGTAATCGCGTACCCGTTCCACATCTGCCTTGCTCAGATGGCCGTGCAGGCAGATCACGCGTGCCGTTGCCACCGTGGGACGTTCGCCCTGCGTGAGCAGCTGCACACACTGGGCGGCAGAATCCGCGCGCTGATCATACTGACCGGGCAGGTATTCCGTAGCGAAAACATGCCAGCCTTCCCCCGGAGTAAAGGTCTCCTCATACACCTTGTCCGCATTCGGCTCGGAAAAGACCGTATCGCGTGCCCGCGCAAATTCCTCGGCAGAGATTCCCTGAATATCGTAGCGGTTAACCAGCCGCAGAGCATCAATGGACGTCATGCCCAGATTATCCCGCAGGTCACTGAGCAGTTGCCTGGCTTCGACAGCAAAGCCCTCGCGCTTTTCAACGAACACCCGTATCACGTTTGGCATTGTCTTACCCCTCCATATTCCGCAATCCGCGCATTTGAACCAAGTGTCTGCCAGCTTCTTCGCTATATCCGACAGCCCGCCCTTCAAAAAGCGGATTCTATTGATAAAAACAATATTTCTATATTACCATAAACCATTGTTCAGGAAAAGGGTGAAAAAAGATGAAAAAAAGCTGCAGATGCCCGCATTAATTATCTATAAGCTAGTACTGGTAAGCACCTTCAAAGAAAAATTTATTGATTCACGGGCAAAAGGCGTTATAATAGTATGGGATGGACACGAAAGGATCTGAGTTTGACGATGAACAGCTATCTGAAACGAACATGGGCGGAAATCAATTTGGATGCCATTGCCCATAACTATAAAACCATTGCCAAGTCTCTTTCGAAAGGCTGTCAGGCAATGGCCATTGTCAAGGCCGATGCCTATGGACACGGTGCCGCCACCTGTGCGCGCACCCTTCGTGACGCAGGTGCGAGCTGGTTTGGTGTATCCAATCTGGATGAAGCACTCCAGCTGCGCGATGAGGGCATCACACAATCCATTCTGATTCTATCCTTTACCCCTCCCGAAGAGGCCGCACGGCTGGCGCATTACAACATAACCCAGACCATCTTTCATCCCGAGTACGCCCGGCAGCTCAGTCAGGCGGCTGTCCAGGCGGGCGTTCGCGTGCGTGTACATGTCAAGCTGGACACGGGCATGTCGCGCATCGGTTTTTTGTGCCAGTCGGATAACGATGGTGACACCGCTGTTGACGCTGTGGCGACGGCCTGCTCGCTGCCCGGCTTGATTCCCGAAGGAATCTTTACCCATTTTGCTTCGGCGGATGAGGAGGAAGGCGAAGAGTATACACA
>JAEZJA010000127.1 GCA_023415895.1 Bacillota bacterium | reverse complement strand
TCACCGCCGTTATTCCCCTTCCCGCAAAGGAGTACAACCGGTTTTCCGTTCAGATCAAAGCGGGAACGTAGGAAACGGGCGGCGGCGCTGCCCGCATTCTCCATCAGCCGCAGGAAGCTGAGCCCTTCGTCGACGGCGGCCTGCTCTACCGCGCGCATTTGTTGGCTTGTCAAAGCGATCATCGTAGCTTGCCATCCTTTCGTCATCGGTTTCGTTATCATTGAACCAGGAAAGTTATAGACAAAAGAAGGAGGACAGCGTCCCCCTTCTCTCACAAACTAGGCCATCTTTTTCTTGACTTCGCGTTGAACGAGTGCCGAAAGACCGACAATCAACGCGTTCAGCACACGTTGTTCAGGCTGGAAAACGACCAGGGTGTGACCATTTTTCTTGCTGTGATAGGTAAAGCACCAAAGCTCCGGAACCGTTTCCGAGGGAGCGGCGATGACTTTCCTGTCAAACCGGCGGGCAGCATAGGCTTCAGTCGTGTATGGCTCAAGGGTTTCGATCTTATCCCCGGACACGGACACAACGCGTTTGCGCTTGCGACGGGCAATAATCTCGTCGATATCAATATCCCCGTTGGTCACACTGTACTCATATTCCCGGTTTTGGTTGGTCAGTATCCACCACATGCCATAACCCAATCCTGCTACGAGCACAACGGCCAGAAAACCGACATACGCCAAAGCCAAAGGCAACAAAAATAGCACAAGAATCAAAGAGAACACAAAACAGCCGACAATAATGGCAATCTCTTTCGCGCCCTTCTGCTTTCGCACAATCTGTTCAACAAACGTATCCATGGAAAACGCTCCTTCCGATTACATGTATGCATTATAACACATTTTTCCTGCCGGTGGCAATGCAAAGAAGCATAAAATATGTGAATTTACCGTAAATAAATCGGAGAAATAGCTAAACGTTTGGATATAGCATGCAGGCATATCCGCATTCTATGCATTTGCCTAAGCAATTTCATGAAAATCTGACTTCGGGAATTGCTTTTCGAATGGTTTTAGGGTATAATGCAAGCATGTCCGGCGTCAGTCGGAAAGAAAAGTGTTTTTGAGTTTATCAAGATGGAGAGGATACGTACATGAGCGTTCAATCAATGCTGCATTTACTGGCGGCCGATTCGGCAAAAGAAATCCCGGGTGGTTATATCACAACAGGAATTTTGATTGCCTTGCTGGTAATCGGCTCCATTGCTTACGGATATTCCGAGCATAAAGCCGCTCAGGCGGCCAAAAGGGCCAAAGCTTCGCCCCGAGTGGACAAAACACCTGTAGCGGCGGCCGTTCCCGTTTCCCCCCGCACGCAGGAGATCAGCGAAGAAGTGCTGGCCGTCATTTCTGCCGCGGTCGCGGCGATGGCGCCCGAAGGCACGCACTACGCGGTGCGTACGGTCAGTCGCTCCGCAAGCGGCTCACAGCGCGCGCATGGCAGCCGCCCGGTCTGGGCAGCAGCCGGTCTGGCGGAAAGCACACGTCCTTTCTAATGATGGCTTAATTGAATAGCAAACAGCATTTAAGGGGGGAAGGACATGTGCTTTGTTCTTCCTCCTTTTGTCGGCAATTGTAGGAATCATCAATCTTTCTGCATCGGTGCAGAAAGCTAGGAGAATGGGGATTGGAACAATGACAATGGAAATGCAGGCGGAATTTTGTCAGCTGCGCAGGCAACTGATGCAGCGCGATTTTTCACGCATGAACGATAGACAGCGGCAAGCCGTTTTTGCGACGGAGGGACCTCTGCTGATTTTGGCCGGAGCCGGCAGCGGCAAAACGACGGTGCTCATCAACCGTATTGCCAATCTGGTCAAATACGGGCGCGCCTATGAAAGCAACGAAGTGCCGGCCGGTTTGAACGCGGATATGCTGCAGCTTTTGCGCATGGCGGCTGCTGGTGAGGCAGGCACACGGCAGACGCAGGCGGAGCAATGGTGCGCGGTCGATCCCTGCCCGGCGTGGCGTATTCTTGCCATCACCTTTACAAATAAGGCCGCAGGCGAGCTCAAGGAACGTCTGTCGCGCATGCTGGGCGAAGATGTGGGCAGCGAGGTACAGGCCAGCACTTTCCACTCCTTTTGTGCCCGCATCCTGCGCCGCGATGGCGAGCAGCTCGGTTTTTCCAGCCATTTTACGATCTATGATACCGATGACAGCCGCCGCTTGATGAAGGACTGCATGAAGGCGCTCAACATTGAGGAGAAAAACATCGGTCATAAGGCCATTCTGGGCGAGATTGGCAGGGCCAAGGATCAGCTTCTGACGCCCGAACAGTTTGCTGCGCAGGCGGGCAGCGATTTCCGCCTCAAGCAGATCGCCAACGCCTACGCCATGTACCAGCGCCGCCTGCGGGATGCCGATGCGATGGATTTTGATGATCTGCTTTTCCAGACAGTCATGCTCTTTCGTCAGTGCCCCGATGTGCTTCAGCGTTATCAGAGCCGCTTTCGGTATATGATGGTGGACGAGTATCAGGATACCAACCACGCACAGTATGAATTTGTCAGCATGTTGGCGGCCGGATCGGGCAATCTGTGTGTTGTGGGTGACGACGACCAGAGTATTTACAAATTTCGCGGTGCGACCATTGAAAACATACTCAGCTTTGAGCAGACCTTTCAGGGCTGCCGTGTCATCCGACTGGAACAGAATTACCGTTCGACGCAGAACATACTCGATGCGGCCAATGCCGTTATTGCCAAAAACCTCAACCGCAAAGGCAAAACTTTGTGGACGCAGAATGCGCAAGGCGACAAGCTGTCGCTGCATACACTGGATACAGAGGATGAGGAGAGCCGGTTCATCGCCGACACCATCCAGGACGGGGTCGCCGCGGGACGGCGCTACAGCGATTTTGCGGTGCTCTATCGTGCCAACGCGCAGTCCAACGCCATTGAACGTGCTCTCGTCAAGAGTGCCATACCCTACCGCATCATCGGCGGTCACCGCTTCTTTGATACCAAGGAAGTGCGCGATGCCATGGCCTATCTGAAAATTATCAACAATCCCAACGACAGCGTAGCCCTGCGCCGCATAATCAACGAACCCAAACGCGGCATCGGTGAGGCGACGATGGACAAGGCCGCCCAGATTGCCGAGGGGATGGGCATATCGCTTTATGAGGTGCTGTCCCATGCCGACAACTATGCGGATATCAGCCGCGCGGCGACAAAACTGCGCCTGTTTACCGATATGATCGATCATCTGCGGGATATGAGCAGCGATCCCGATACGTCCATCCACCTGCTGTATACCACCATGCTTGAAGCGACCGGTTATCTGGCCATGTGGGAGCAGGCGGGGGAGACCGAGGCGGGACGCGTGGAGAACCTCAACGAATTGTCCTCCTCCATACAGGACTATGAGAAGAACAGCACGGACGATTTTCCCGAGCTGGCCGGATTCCTTGAAGAAGCTGCGCTGATGACCGATGTGGACAACTACGATGCCGGTGCGGACACGGTTGTTCTTATGACCATGCACGGCGCCAAGGGGCTGGAGTTTCCCGTGGTGTTTCTCCCCGGTTTTGAAGAGGGCATTTTCCCGGGCATGGCATCCATCTATAATCCGGAGGAGATGGAGGAAGACCGACGCCTGTGTTATGTGGCCATTACGCGTGCCAAGCAGCAGCTATATATCACCAATGCCCAGAGCCGTATGCTTTACGGCAAGACGACGCGCAACCGCCCATCCCGCTTCATCATGGATATTCCGCCCGAGCTGGTGGAGGAGCACGGCGGCCGCAGCAGCTTTATGAGCCGCGCGGATAGGAAGGAGCTTGACACGTTCTTCCGCGGTGCGTCAAATTTGTCGTTTGAGGATCAGACGTCCAGCCAGGTAGCCGCTCCGACTCAGTCGTACAGGAAACGACGCACGGTCAGCTTTGACGGCGGCGGTATTTCTGCCAACGGAGGCACCCGGGCTACGCAGACCGCGGCAGCGCCGTCGAACGCCTCCACTTCCGATTCTGCAAAGAAAAGCGGCTGGAAGACGGGCGATCAGGTCATTCACAAGGTGTTCGGATCGGGAGAGATTCTCAAGGTTACTCCCATGGGCAACGATTATTTGCTGGAAATCGCCTTCGATAAGGCTGGCATTAAAAAGATTATGGCCAATTTTGCACACCTGACGTTAAGAACATAAGGCGGAGTGCCCGGATTGCTGTGAAATGTCCGGCAAACCACTCACCAAACGCCTCCTGTGTCATAAGATATAGTGAAGTTAAACTCTAACTGCCATATCTCATTATACGGGAGGATTATCTATGCCTGATAACAAATTCATGCACGACAATGGCTGCAAAGAAGCCGTCTGCATCGATGCGGGTCGCGTCTATGACTCCTGCTCGGATAAGGATTGTCTCGAAGATCTTCGAGTCTACTTTACCGAGCGCGAGCAAATGGTTGTCGACCGCGCGATCAGCGTGCGAGCCAAAAAGGCCTGCGTTATTACCACCTTCATCGACGTCGAACCTCTGCCCTTCAACCGCGGCTACTATTCCTGCGATCTGACCTTCTTCTTTGAGGTCGAGATTGAAGTCTACACGGCCCGCAATGTTCCTCCGGCAACCTTGTGCGGCGTCTGCGTGTTCCGCAAACGCGTCATTCTCTACGGTAGTGAAGGCAACGTCAAAATATTCAGCAGTGAATGCCGCGAGGATGCCAACGACACGCAGGAACTGCCAGCCCGCAACTTGCCGCGCTGCAATGTTCAGGTTGCCGAGCCCATCATCCTGTCCGCCTGCTGCGTTGATCCTTGCGAGCGCCGTAAATGCAAATGCGACTGCGATTGCGGCTGCAGTTCCATTCCCGAGAGCGTCTGCACCAATTTCGGCGGAAATTTCGTCGATAACGACAACTGCAAGGCTGTTTATGTCACCATCGGTATCTTCACGATTGTGCAGCTTATCCGCAATGTGCAGATGCTCGTTCCCATGTACGATTTCTGCATGCCGGTTAAGGATTGCTCCAAGACGAATGATGAACCCTGTGACCTGTTCCAGAAAATGTGCTTCCCGATGGATGAGTTCTTCCCCACCGCGCGGTGTGAACCATCCAAGGACTGCGGATGTGACAAACGGTAAAAGAGATCGGAACATACTGGTTTTCAAAAAGAGGCATCCGGCCAACAAAGCCGGATGCCTCTTTTCGCATAACCCTAGTTACTGTTTCCAATCCTTATTGTTCAAAAAATCGGCGAAGGGG
>JAEZJA010000115.1 GCA_023415895.1 Bacillota bacterium | reverse complement strand
CAGTCAGACTCTGCACCAACCTGAGAAAATCCTACTACGATCTCCTTTTTCTCTGCAGGTGCTGCTGTGGTGGTTGCTGCTTCTGTTTTTGCTGCTTCCGTTGTCTCTGCTTTTTTTTCTGTAGCAGCAGGTGCTGCTGTCGTTGCGGCTGTCTGAGATCCGCTGCAACCGGATAAAATCATGGCGGTTGTCATAACCGCAGCTGTCAAAAAGCTTAAAACTCTTTTCTTCATATCCGTTCCCTCCAATAAGAATAACTCACTATTAAGTAACTACCTGTATCATAGACCCATCACCCTGATTTCTCAATACAATATCTTTTGCAAAGGGTTAAGTTTCTTACGCTATTTCTATGTATTCCGGAAATTAAGTTGATTTTTTTTGGATAAAAGTTGATTTTTTTATATATTTCCCCATCTCACTGCCGGAATCCTCACCGTAACCGCCGTTCCGACTCCGTACTCACTTTCAACGGTAAGTCCATACGCCTCACCAAAATTCAGCCGGATCCGCTCTGCCACATTGGCAATCCCAAAGCCTTCCCCTACATGAAAATCCGCTTTGCTGCCGCCAGCGATCTGATGTTCCATCTTTTTTACCTCGTCCGGTTTCATTCCAATCCCGTTATCCTCCACCTTTAAAAGAATATCTTCATTCTCCTGCCAGCCGCTGATCCGTAAGAATCCTTTTTTTCTGCAATTCTTTATTCCATGGTAAAGTGCATTTTCCACTATGGGCTGCAGGGTAAGTTTTAATATGGAATAATCCCGGATCCGTTCTTCAAAATCAATCTCATAATCCATAATGTCCTCGTAGCGGAAATGCTGGATTAAAAGATAACTTTTTATATGCTCTGCCTCCTCTTTAATCGTTATAAAATCCCGTCCATTGTTCAAACCAATTCTTAAAAAAGAAGACAGTGCAGTAATCATCTCCACCACTTCCTGATGCTGCTTTCCCTCCGCCAGCCAGACAATGGTATCTAACGTATTATATAGAAAGTGGGGATTGATCTGAGCCTGAAGCAGCTTCAGTTCCGTTTTCCTCTTTAACTCCTGTTCTTCCTTAATGTGGCGGATCAGCTCTCCGATCCGGATTACCATCTGGTCATACTGTTCCCCTAAAACCTTTATCTCCCTGATATTGCTTTTTGGTGCGCTGACTTCTAAGTTCCCGTCTGCCAGCTTCATGGTATATTCGCACAGTTCCTCAATGGGTTTTGTAATTCTTTTTCCAAAGGATGAAAAGGAAGCGAGTAAAAATACAATAAGATAAGAAGCAATGACAATGCAAAGAGCAATGACCTGCCTGGTCTGGGTGTCAAGCTTCTGGCGTACAGATTCCAGGGTCTTTGTCTCATTATAGATATAATCAGACATGGACTCCTGTATTAAATCAGTAATGGCATAGATGTCCTGGTCAAGACGTGCCATATTTCGATCATAATCTCCGATAATGTTGCTGGTCTGAATATCTTCAACTCGTTTTTCCAGCATTCCGATCAAAACTACGATTCCATCCAGCCCCTTTTTGCTGGTTTCCTGTGGAGTGGTGTCTTTCAGCTCCAAAAAGATCTTTTTGGAATTTTCCAGATCCTCATAGGGGTTTAAGGATTCAAAGGTGTCTGCTCCGATCACTATCCGGTACATCTTATAATCAATATTGGATTTAAAATCAAAATTAAACTCCGTAGCCATTGTAAGGTTACGTATGCTCTGACGATACTGTTGGTTTTGCCATTCCATGGTATATAGCAATATCCCAATCATAATAATGACCGGGATAAATACAATTGCCTGCATATTTTTTATTTTCGCTTTAATCGAATCACTTTTGTACTTCATTTTCTCCCCCTGACCGAAACGCCTTCGGTGTGATTCCGTGAATCTTTTTAAACAGGTAACTGAAATAATGGGGATCCTTATATCCCACCTGATATCCGATTTCTGAAGTCCTCAAATCCGTTTTCAACAGTAATTCCCTGGCGGCATCCATGCGCACCTTTGTTAAGTACTCCACAAATGTAATTTCCATCTCCTGGCTGAAAATGGTACTGAAATGATTGGGGCTGATATTTACCGCCGATGCCACAGCATTTAAAGAAATATCTTCATCCTGATAGTGGGCTGCTATATAATCCACTGCCTTTTCAAGAACCAGCCGGTATTTTTTCTGGGAACAGGTGGTTCGGAATCCAATGGCCTTTGCAAGGATCTCCCTGGTATATTTAACCGCAGATTCCATGGAGTTCACACAGGGCTGCATGGTCTTTGCATCTCCAAACTCCTTTAACACCTGTTCCGGCTCAAAACCCAGCTGAGACACAAACCCAATAACTGCCAGATACACATCCATCAGGATGTACTGTCTGAAAATCAGTGAATTAATATTATTACCGCAGGCTTCCATATATTCCTCAACGAAATATTTCACCTCTGGAACTGATCCGTTCTTTAAGAAGTTGGGAATAATGTCACGGCTTAACTTGGTAATATCAATTCCCTCCAGGCTGATACTTCCCGTATCATTATGAATCCGCACTGCTGCCTCCGCCGTTAAAATCTGGTTGCGGTCCAGCATATAACGGCAGGCATAAGCCCTGCTTGCTGCTTTAAAGGAAGTTCGGATCTCACTGAGTCTGCACACCGGAGTCCCGATCCCTCCAAAATACTCCATATCAGGAAATGATTCCGCCAGACGTATGAGAATTTCCGAATAATATGTTACCTTCCATTCCATATCGGATTCTTCTCCCATAATCAAAAAGCTATACCCTTCTGAAAGCCGGTTAAATCCGATAATGTCGGCTCTTCCCTCCAGTTCTTCCTTCAACCTCTTATCAAACAGCACATTCTCATCCGAGTACTGATCCTGGCTCTCCGCTCCTTTTGCCTGAAACAAAATGAGATTGTACATAGGGGCAGATAAAGAAAGATTGTGCTCCTGACCTTTTCGAAGCAGCTCAGAAAGTCCCAGCTTCCCTGATACGATACTATCAAATAACCGGTCCCGGTCCA
>JAEZJA010000086.1 GCA_023415895.1 Bacillota bacterium | reverse complement strand
CTGCACCGTATAGATTTCTGCTGCAAAGGAGAATGCCGTGTAGTTTTTAATATCCACTGTGGCATTGACCGAAACACCAATGGGTATCGGAATAAAGAGGATCTCCTTAGTGACAAGGCTTCCCTTTACACGAGGGCTGAGCTCCACTTCCTCAACAAAGGAGGCAGAGAGATCAACCGCAATCTGGCCGCCGTCCTCAACATCAATCTTAAACTCGGCTTTCACCCGAATAGCAAGCTGGACACCTTTCTCAAAGTGTAACTGGCTACCTTTGGTGATCAGTTCTACTCTAAGCTCGATATCTTCGCCGAGCTCAAAGCTGCGGCCAATATTTAACAGTTTGATCTGATCTTCAGAAAGAGGATTGCCGTCTTTGTCTGACAACAAATAGTCCTGAACGGTCATATTGTTTCTGAAACCGTCAGTTTTGGTGACCATATCGCAGAGATACTGTGCCGCATCCTCAGCAAAACCGCTTTGCTGTACCTGCGTATACAGAATACTCTCCAATTGCTCCTGCTCTTGGGGCGTGATGATATCACTGCCTGCAACCGAAATTTCGGAATACAGATCCATACACTCTTCAATGGCCTTCTTCGTTGTCTGCTGAAAGGTGATTTCCTTTGTCTGAGCGTTGTACGATGTGATCTCACCATAATACAGATCCGCATCGGATTGAATGCTATCCTGAGATACATACAACGTCACAAAATCGCCGACCGCAACAACTTCCAGCGCCTTTTCATAGGTGCCTTCCGTATCGCCCATCATATTGGCGTACATAACCCGATCCAAGTCTGCCAGGTTTACCGTGCCTGTCGCAGCGGTGGGCAAGGATGCGACGGTGATCGGGAAGTTGTCGGGAGTATTATAGAGCTCAGCCTGATCATTTTCATTAAGTCCTGCAAAAGTGACGGTATTGCCGTTGATGTCACTGACCTTTACATACGTCGCAGGATCAAGAAGCTGGGAACCCTCTTTGGGATCTCTCTCGGTGGGATTGACACCGACATAAATACAAAGAATGTCCCCTGTTTCTAATGTAGTGGTGCGATCATACACAAAGGTGCCGCCTGCATCGGTCACCTGATCCGAGGTGAGTACGTCAAACATTTTTCCGCCAACATTGTAGGTAAGGGCGGCTGTATCCTGTATGTAGATGATGTCGTCATTCATCTGTAAATTCGCTACTTCATCCATAGCGATAGAGAAGGCGGCTGTACGGATGGTTTCTGCTTTTCCGTCAAAAACCCAGCCGTCAGAGAGGGCGAGCTCATAAGAGGCTCCTTCGTTATAGCCTTCGGCCGCACGGACAGTATAGACACCGTCACCGTCGTCATCCGCAATGCTCAGCGTAACCGAATCAGATCCGTCTTTAACAATGAGTGTTGCCGACTCGCTGGAGGGAATCTCGCCCGCTACTTGCTTGATTTGGAAAGTGATCTCGGGAGATTGATCCATTTGCGCGAAGGACGTAAGATTCAGTTCCTCGGTGCTGCCCATTTCCTGATACTCAGCATAAACAGCTAAGTTTTCGACAACAGGATCGTCGGAGTAGAAAGGCGTTGTCAATTCTTTATCGGTAAAATAGCCGCGAAGAATCGCATTGGGTTTTGAGGATTTTTCCGTTGTGGGAATCTCGCCTAAGGGGTGGTTCATTTCCGCTGGAAGAACGTCAATAATATCCTCACCGTCAAAAAAGGATACGGTCAACAGTTCGGGACCTAAATGAATTGCCCACTCAGCCAGATGCTTTTTCAGCATCACCAAGTCGGTGATATCGGCAAGCTGGTCCGTATTGACATCGGCATTGACAAATTTGATTGCCGATGTTTCGTTTTTGACGATATATTTTTTAAGATCGAGCACATCAAGCAGGTCAATGGTTTGATCTCCATTCACATCGCCATACAGATTTCCGCTGGTTTTCGCAAATGCATTCAAAGGCATCGTTGTGAAAACCAGAGCTATAACAAGAAGAAAACTGATTATTCTTTTTGTCATCGTTATTTTCTCCTTCTCTTAGTAATAATAAAAGCAGCCACAACGCCCGTGCACAAAACCGCGAGTATTAGCACAATAATAAAGATAATGGGGTTTTTAGATGTATTAGGGGATGTTTGGGCAGGTGTTTGTGTCGGATCAGCTTTCCCAACCTCATCTGTGTCGGTACCATCGGAAGTTTTCTGCTCGGATTTAACAGTAAACGTGCCGGTTGCCGTTCCTCCTTCAGATACAATCGCAACCGTGTGCTGACCATCCGTTAATGTGCTAAGATATACACCGGAGATCGTTACAATCGTGCTTCCGCTTGCAACCGTATAGCTATCCTGTTGGAGGGTGATTCCGTCAATTTCTACACGTATAAAGGTGTTGAAATCTGCATTCGAAACAAATACCAGCTGTTCATTTGTAGTTTTATCAAATACCGCTTCATTTCCCTGAACAATGGAAGGCGAAGCTGTCTCGTCCGAAAGTTTTGCAATCGCGTTGCCTTTGGACAGCAGTTCACCGCAATCTTTACAGTATGTATCTCCGGTGTATCCTTCTGCTGTCTTGGTTGCTGCAACTTTATTTTTCACTTCGGTGTTGAGATGACCGGTTGCCTTAAGCGATCTTGTCGAAAACGTTTCTTCGCATTTCGAGCAGACTTCAGTCTCCGTTCCTTCGGTCTCACATCCTGGAGCTTTGGTGGTGCGCCAAACTTTTTCGTGAATACATTTTACGACAGTAATGGTACCGTTCTCGGTATCCATATTAACATCTTTTCTGGCAAGATTGACGGCTTGCGTCAAAGACACCGTTACGGGATATGTACTATATGCCGCATTTTCCGAAACCTTAAATTTCAGCGTAACAACCGTACCATTCGTCGTAATGTCTTTCAGCTCATCTGAGCATGCAACATACACAAACTGTTCTTTGGTCAGTGTCTCCGGCAATGTGACATCGCCGTCGGCAAAAATGCTGCCGTTTGTTACCGATGCTAAAGTCAAAGCGGAATGATCATACTCGACTTTGAACTTGATCCCCCAAACTCCGGGGTTGCCGTTGAGTGCAATGGTAACTGAGACGATGCTTCCTCTTTCGGCCGATACAGTTGATGCCAACAGTATTGTGCTGCTTTTCGCACTAACCGTAAAGTTTGCGGCAAAACATGCTAATAGAATACAACTAACACATAGTGCCGCAAGTGTTCTTTTTAGCTTGCCAATTTTCATAAACATATGTTTTTCCTCCAAATAAGTTCTCATGGTATTATTACATTTTTTAGCGAATTATTTTTATTTTGTCGTGAAATGTCGTTTTTTGGGTATGAAATGTAAAAGTTGAAGGTTATCCTGAAGGAACCGCTGATTTACTCAATCACGAAACTATGGTAAACTTTTAGCAAATGTGGAGACAGCATACCCGAATCGCACAAACCAAAATGGTAAACCGATAGGATGTACTCAAGACCGTTGGCTGCGCGGTGGATTTTTGCTGCCCGGTTTTGCTGTGCACGCATGAAAGCTGCCGTAAAAACCACACTATGGATACAACCTGATAAAGGAGACCTATCATGAACAAACCCTCCGTTCCGGCGGCCGCCCTGACGCATGCCGGAAAGTTTCACGCCGACGATGTTTTTTCCACCGCCCTGCTCAAGCTGCTGCGCCCGGATATCGCCGTGCGTCGCTCCTTCACCATACCCGACAATTTTGACGGGCTGGTCTACGATATCGGCGGCGGTGCCTATGACCACCATCAGGAGGACGCGCCCGTGCGTGAAAACAAAGTGCCCTATGCCGCCTTTGGCTTGCTGTGGCGGGAATACGGTGGGCAGGTGATGGAGCGGGGCGACGCCGCATTGGCCGCCGAAGAAGCGCAAGACTTCGATGAAAAATTCGTGCAGCCGCTGGACGAGGATGACAACAAGGGGACGGGCAACGCCGTAGCCGGCCTGATCAGCGCCTTCAATCCCAGCTGGGATTCGGAGGAATCGTTTGACGCGTGTTTTGAACGTGCCGTAGACTTTGCCTCGGTCATCCTGCACAACAAACTGGAAAGCGTGTTCAGCATTCAGCGCGCCCGCAAACTAGTGAAACAGGCACTGGGCGATGCACAGGATCACATTGTCATACTGCCGCGCTATGCGCCTTGGAAACAGATTCTAGCCGGAACAGACGCGGATTTTGTGGTCTACCCCTCCCAGAGGGGCGGTTATTGTGCCCAGATCGTCCCTGAAGACGCCAGAGAGGGCGGCAGTCGGTATCGCTTTCCCGAAGTGTGGGCAGGAAAATCGTCCGAAGAGCTGCCTGCACTTTCGGGTGTTTCGACCCTGACCTTCTGCCACAATGGCCGTTTACTGATCGCCGCCGACACGCTAGAGGATATTCTGAAGGCTTGTCATCTGACGAGAGAGCTTCAGGACGAAAATACGGCTCACCATTAAAAAAAGCGATTATCCATCTTCTTGGGGGCAATACTACCTTTGTCACAC
>JAEZJA010000065.1 GCA_023415895.1 Bacillota bacterium | reverse complement strand
GTATGGCGTGGACCGATCCTTGCCGGTGCGGTCACGCAGTTCTGGACGGACGTAGCGTGGGGAGATTTAGACTTTTTGTTCATCGATATGCCGCCCGGAACGGGTGATGTGCCTCTGACAGTTTATCAAAGCATACCTCTGGATGGTGCCGTGATCGTATCCACACCCCAAAGCCTGGTGCAAATGGTAGTCGGTAAAGCGCAGAAGATGGCTGTGATGCTCAATATTCCTGTGCTCGGCATGGTGGAGAACATGAGCTGTGTCATCTGCCCGGATTGCGGTAAGCGCATTCCACTGTTTGGCGATACCGGTGCTCTGGATAAGGCAGCGGAAGAAATGGGCATTCCCGTCCTTGCCCGCCTGCCGATGGATGCGCAGATTGCTTCTCTTTGCGACAGCGGCGAGATCGAACGCGTCGTTTGTGACGAGATGGCCCCTGCGGCAGATGCGATGGAAGCGCTTCTCAAATAAAACAATTGGTAGGGGTTCCGTTTTGTGAACCCCTATTATTTATGATATAGAGTTTTAAGTATAGGATTTTATCAACAAATATGCTATGATAATAAACTGTGTGCTGTATATGGCTTCAGGCACAGAAACGATTATTACGGGTGCTGGTGCCGGGTTTGGTGCCTGAACTGCCCGACCACTGCGAAAGGAATGCTCTTCATAATGATAACCGTATCGGATGTCAGCCTCAATTTTGGCGGACAGAATCTTTTTTCTCATGTTAACCTTAAATTTACGCCGGGAAACTGCTATGGCGTGATCGGTGCCAACGGTGCCGGGAAATCCACCTTCTTAAAAATCCTGTCTGGCGAGCTGGAACCCTCCACAGGCGAGGTTTCCATTGATGCCAAGACGCGCATGTCGGTGCTTAAACAAGATCACTTTGCATACGACACCTATACCGTACTGGACACCATTATCAGCGGCAATCCGCGCTTGTATGAAATTATGAAGCAGAAGGATGAGCTGTATGCCAAGGAGGATTTCTCCGAGGAAGATGGGAATGTAGCCGCAGCGTTGGAAAGCGAATTTGCCGAGCTTAACGGGTGGGATGCCGAAACCGAAGCCGGCCGCATTCTGCAGGGGCTGGGGCTGGATGTTGGACTGCTCTATTCGGTTATGAGTACGCTGACGGAGAAGGAAAAAGTCAAAATTCTTCTGGCGCAGGCGTTGTTTGGGCAGCCGGATATCATTCTTCTGGACGAACCAACCAATGGATTGGATATCCAATCCATCGACTGGTTGGAGAATTTTTTACTGGATTATATCGGTACGGTCATCGTCGTATCCCATGATCGCCATTTCCTGAACAATGTCTGCACGCATATTGTGGATGTGGATTACACCAAGATCAAAATTTATGTCGGTAACTACGATTTCTGGTACGAATCCAGTCAGCTGATGCAGCGGATTCTCCGAGATCAGAATAAGAAGGCGGAGGAAAAGATCAAAGAGCTGCAAAGCTTTATTGAACGTTTTTCTGCCAACAAATCCAAGTCTAAGCAAGCGACCTCACGCAAGAAGCTGCTGGATAAGCTGACCCCCGAAGAAATGCCGGCATCCTCCCGCCGTTACCCCTTTGTGGGCTTTACGATGGACAGAGAAGCCGGCAAAGAGATTCTCAGTGTCGAGGGCTTAAGCAAAACCGTCGACGGCGTCAAGGTGCTGGACAACATCTCTTTCCGTCTCAATAAGGGAGACAAGGTGGCCTTTGTGGGAGAAAATGAAATTGCCAACACCACGCTCTTCAAAATTCTGATGGGGGAGATGGAGCCGGATGAAGGCTCTTACAAATGGGGCGTCAGCACGTCGCAGTCGTATTTCCCCAAGGACAATACGCCCTTCTTTGAAGGCTGTGAGCTTACCATTCTCCAATGGCTCTCGCAGTATTCCACCGATACCCACGAGACCTATCTGCGCGGTTTCTTAGGAAAGATGCTCTTTTCGGGGGATGATGTGCTCAAGCCGGTCAACGTGCTGTCCGGCGGAGAAAAGGTACGCTGTATGCTCTCGCGCATGATGCTGTTCGGCGCGAATGTACTGGTTCTCGACCAGCCGACCAACCATCTGGATCTGGAATCCATTACGGCCGTCAACAACGGTTTGATCGATTTCAAGGGCAATCTGCTGTTTGCTTCCTATGACCACCAGTTTGTGCAGACCGTTGCCAATCGCATTATTGAGCTGCGTCCCGAAGGAATGCTGGATAAAGCCATGTGTTATGACGATTATCTGGAATACAAGAAGGAAAACGGTCTTAATTAGAACAGGGCGAACGAATAATATCGCAAATATACACATTTAAAGTAAAATATTGCTTGACAAGCACCCCGTGATTCGATATAATGTTCTGGCGCGGTTGAGATGTGAGCCATTAGCTCAGCTGGCAGAGCATTTGACTTTTAATCAAAGGGTCCGGGGTTCGAATCCCCGATGGCTCACCAAAAAGAAAAGGTCGCTGAAAAGCGACTTTTTCTTTTTATCTTCTCCATGGATATACATAGTACTTAAGGTGCAAAATTCCTCAAATTCAAGTATGGTCTGGTGACTACAATTAATTCTAACATAAGCTGGTGATCACAACGAAAAAGATGCAGTCGTTCAAAGCGGCTTTCCCGTATACCCTTCCGATTTTTGCAGGGTTCCTGTTTCTGGGGTTAACTTACGGCGTTTATATGCATTCCTGCGGATTCAGCTTCTGGTATCCCATGCTGATGAGCCTGACGATTTTTGCGGGTTCAATGGAATTCGTTACGGCCAACCTTCTGTTGGGCGCTTTCAGTCCCCTGCAGGCGCTGATGATGACGCTGATGATCAACGCACGCCACCTGTTCTATGGTATTGCCATGCTGGACAAGTTTAAGGGTTAGGGCTGGAAAAAGGGTTACCTGATCTTCGGCATGTGTGACGAAAGCTTTTCCATCAACTGCACGGCCAGCGTTCCTGAAAATTTGGATCGGGGATGGTTCATGTTCTTTGTCACGCTGCTCAACCATCTCTACTGGTTTGCCGGATCGACACTGGGCGGATTGTTCGGCTCGCTGCTTACGTTCAATACCGAAGGGCTGGAGTTTGTCATGACGGCCATGTTTGTGGTCATCTTTTTGGAGCAATGGCTCAAGGAAAAGAACCACATCAGCGCCTTTGTGGGACTCGGCGTATCGCTCGTCTGTCTGGTTGCCTTCGGTGCGGACAATTTTCTGATTCCGTCAATGCTGGGCATTCTGGTAATGCTGACCGCTTTTCGCAAGCCGCTTGAAAGGGGAGAGGCAGTTTTATGACGCTGACACAACAGATCATCACCGTCGGTGTGGTCGTGTTCGGTACCATGCTGACGCGCTTTTTACCTTTTTTGGTGTTCCGATCGAACAGACCGACACCGCGCTATGTGCAGTATCTGGGAAAAGTGCTCCCTATGGCCGTGTTCGGCATGCTGGTCATTTATTGTCTTAAAGACGTCAGTCTGTTGACGGGCAGTCACGGTATGCCTGAGCTGATGGCAATTGCCGTCGTTGTCATCCTGCACCTCTGGAAGCGCCAGATGCTGGTATCGATTGCAGGAGGAACCGTCTGTTATATGCTGCTGGTACAGCTGGTATTCTAAAAAGGGTGCCTTCCGATATTGACAAGAATCCGGACCGAAAAAAAGCTTTCACAGACGCAGCTTGCCGAGCTTGTTGGCGTCTCACAACACGATCAGTTCGATTGAAACGGGTCAGTTCAACCCCACAGCAAAGCTGGCGCTGGTGCTTTGTATTGCACTCGATAAACAGTTTGAAGAACTTTTTTATTTTGATTAATCGGCTGAAAATTAATATGACGAAAAACCACCGCAAGGCTTGAGATACAAAGCTTTGCGGTGGTTTTTGCAAAATGTAAAAATAGCATCATTCTGCCTTTCCAGAATTTTACGGAAAATATTTGGCATTGAAATATCGACCGATTCTAGTATACAATTGACACTCACCGCAGGAGCGGTACAATCCAAACGTCGATTCAATTGCTTGAAAGAGTAGGGCGGATGCCAAGAAGGTTCCGCTGTCGTTCAAGCCGTGTTATGTAGTAATGCTACGGAAAGGAAAGGGAACACGATGAAAATTTCATTCAAACAAAAAGTAGTTGGTGCGTCAGCGGCTTTGTTGCTTGCGCTTGCAGGAACTCTGAGTATCTCTGCGTCCTATAAAGATGGAATGCCGGTTGTTGACAACGGAAATCTTTCAGAGACTTCCCAACCCGCGTCCGAGCAGATCAGTGAAACGGCATATGTCTATCAAGACAATGCTGTTGACGTGGATAAACGGATGCAAACAACAAATGCGTCGGCCAGCAAAACGGAAAGCCAGAACGATGCTGCGCAAACTGTTGATAGTGCTAAAAGTGAAATGCTTGAACAGGCTAAAACTATCCTGAAGCAAACCGTTGCCTCTGACAACAACTGCAGCCCGGAGGAATCGGATGTTCTTGGCCAAATTATGCAGCAGATCGATGAAAGCGATTGCATAGTTCTAGGCGGAAAGGTCATCATCAACGGCATCGACTGCAGCCAATTCAGCGGCAAGCTCCATGAGCTTTTGGCTCAGATCCAGGCGGGAAAAGGTACAACAACGAACACATCGACGAATACCACCACGACAGCGACGAAGCCTACGAGCAAGCCCACGAACAACAATAACAACGCCGGAACAACGACGACAACCGCTAGCACAAGCCGTCCTACACAGGGCAGCACCAACGTCAGTGAGATTGAGCGTCAGGTCGTAGTGCTGGTCAACGAGATCCGTGCTTCCTATGGACTGTCCGAGCTGACGATCAATGAAAAACTGTCTTCGGTTGCACGTATAAAAGCTGAGGATATGGCGTCAAACGGTTACTTCTCTCACACCAGCCCCACCTACGGCTCTCCCTTTGATATGATGAAGCAATTCGGTATATCGTATAAAGCGGCCGGAGAGAATATCGCCAAGGGCTATACCACAGCCAAGGCGGTTGTAGATGGCTGGATGAATTCCGAAGGCCACCGTGCCAACATCCTGAATGCGTCCTTCACCCAAATTGGTGTAGGC
>JAEZJA010000036.1 GCA_023415895.1 Bacillota bacterium | reverse complement strand
CCGCACGGCCTATCTGTTCAGCTGCACGAGCGGGCTGAACGAATCCCTCGAAATTTTGCTGGATTTTGTGCAGTCGCCCTATTTCACCAAGGAGACAGTGGAGAAGGAGCAGGGCATCATCGGACAGGAGATCCGCATGGGACAGGACAATCCCGGCCGGCGGGTGCTGTTCAATTTGCTTAAGGCGCTGTATCACAAGCAACCGGTGCGCATCGATATTGCGGGCACGGTGGAGTCCATTGCCGAGATCACGCCCGAGCTGCTGTACGGCTGCTACAACACCTTTTACAACCTGCACAACATGGAGCTGACGGTTGCAGGGAATGTGGCGCCCGAACAGGTAGTGGCCGTAGCGGACAAAGTGCTGCGTCCGGCCGAGGATCGGCAGGTACAACGCGCGGCGGTGGATGAACCGCCCGAGGTGGTGCAGCCGCGTATCGAGCAGCAAATGACGGTCGCCTCACCCCTCTTTTATCTGGGCTTCAAGGACGCACTGCCCCCCGGATGCAGTCGTACGGCCCAAGAGCTTGCGGCCGCCGCTGTGTTGCTGGATGTGCTGGCCGGACGCGCGTCGCCGCTGTACAATCGGCTGATGGAGCAGGGCTTGATCAACGCTTCCTTTGACGCAGATTATTTTGACGGACCGGGGTACGGTGCCTGGCTGTTTGGCGGCGAATCCTCCGACCCGGATGCGGTCGCAAGGGCGATCCGCGAAGAGATTGCGCGTCTGCGGCGAGACGGCATTCCCCCTGCCGATTTTGAGGCTGCCCGCAACGCGCTGTACGGCCGACAGGTCGCCGCACTGGACGATGTGGAAAACTGCGGCGATATGTTGGTGGTTGATTATTTCGCCGGTCGTCCTCCCTTTTCCTCAGTGGAAGCGGCGGCTTCTCTCCGTCTCGATTCGGTGAGTGCCCTGCTGGATACCTGCTTTCAGGAGCAGCAGGCCGCACTGTCCCTTATCACCCCTGCGGGTCAGCCGCAGTCATAAGGTACCCTTTGCGGCGGAGGCCGGCACATGTCTGCCCATTCCGCCACTTACATATGAAAGGATGTTGACCCTTTATGACCGACTATATTTCATTCCCGGGACTCGGCTGGAAATTCAACATTTCTCCGACCATTGTTGAATTTCAGCTCTTTGGCATCGAATTTTCCCTCAAATGGTACGGACTGTTGATTGCTATAGGATTTCTACTCGCTGTAATTTACGCCCTCAAGCGCTGCAAGGAGTTTGAGGTGGATGGCGACGCGCTTATCGACGTGACACTCGTGTCTGCACTGTTTGCTTTTCTTGGCGCCCGCCTGTATTACGTTCTCTTTTCCTCCGAACGATCAGAATATTTCAGTGATCCGCTGAGTATTTTCAGAGTTTGGGAAGGCGGACTGGCCATTTACGGCGGCATCATTTTTGCGTTTGGGACCGCCATCTGGATGTGCCGGGTGCGCAAGGTCAATTTGCTGGCGATGTGTGATATCGCTTCGATCGGTTTTCTGATCGGTCAGGCAATAGGCCGCTGGGGCAACTTTTTCAATCAAGAGGCCTTTGGCGGCAATACGACGCTGCCCTGGGGCATGTCGGGTTCCATTATCAAGGCAGGCACCAACGGATCGGGGTATAATACGGCGCTGCCTGTCCACCCCACCTTCCTGTACGAATCTCTGTGGTGTCTGCTCGGTTTTATTGTGCTACATTTGATATCCAAGAAAGCGTATAAATTTAAGGGCGAGCTGTTTTCGCTGTACATTATGTGGTACGGTGCCGGACGACTGGTCATTGAGGGACTGCGAACCGACTCGCTGTATTTTGGCGCGATTCGTATTTCCCAGTTGATCGCCGGTTTGTCGATTCTTGGCGGTTTGGTGCTCTTTTTCCTGCTGCGCTCTAGAGCGAACGCCTCTCCCAAGGATTTGTTCCCGGTTGAGCAAGAGGCCGGTGCGACCGTTCCCCTGCGCGAGGACATAGAAGAAGAGGAAGAAATTGAAGGAGAAGAAGCCGAAGAGGTAGAAGAAGAGGAAGAAGAAGTCAGCCCTACAGAGGCATCGGACGATGAGCCAGACGCTGACATCGACGCTTCGGACGATTCCGAGCCATCTGCCCTAGAGGAGGATGTCGATGAGGAGGCATCCTCATCCGACACCGTACAGGATTAATACCGACCGAAAGGATGAGACCCATGGCGACAAGGATCGACGGCAAGGCGGTTGCCGCACGTGTACGCGCTCAGGTGGCCGAGGAGACTGCTGAGCTCAAAAAACAGGGTATCACACCCGGCCTTGCGGTGATATTGGTGGGGGACGACCCCGCCTCCCGCATCTATGTCAATAACAAAAAGAAGGCCTGCGCCGAAACGGGTATCTATTCACAGGAAATCACATTGCCTGTCGATACGACGCAGGAGGAACTACTTCGAGTCGTGAAGGAGCTCAACGAGCGCCCGGATATCCACGGCATCCTTTGCCAGATGCCTCTCCCGGCGGGTCTGGACGATGAGGCGGTCATCGCCGCGATTTCGCCCGAGAAGGATGTGGATGCCTTTCACGC
This sequence comes from Bacillota bacterium, assembly GCA_023415895.1. GTDB lineage: Bacteria > Bacillota > Clostridia > Oscillospirales > Acutalibacteraceae > Avimonas. Next base: position 1,616 of record JAEZJA010000036.1, on the reverse strand, counting down.
GGTCAACGTCGGGCATATCATGATCGGGGATTACACCTTCCTGCCCTGTACGCCTGCTGGCGTGATGGAGCTGCTGCACAGTGCGGGCGTGACTATTGCCGGAAGCAACTGTGTGGTAATCGGACGCAGCAATATCGTGGGCAAGCCTATGGCTATGCTGCTGCTGCACGAAAACGGCACGGTGACCATCTGCCACTCCAAAACGCGCAACCTGAAGGAAATCTGTGCCAGAGCGGATATTTTAGTTGCCGCCGTGGGTAAACCGAAATTTGTCACCGCCGATATGGTCAAGCCGGGTGCGGCGGTCATTGACGTCGGCATGAATCGCGACGAGAACGGCAAGCTGTGCGGCGATGTCGATTTTGACGCGGTCGAGCCGGTTGCCGGCTGCATTACCCCTGTGCCGGGCGGCGTGGGCCCCATGACGATCGCTATGCTGCTTCAAAATACCCTGACAGCCGCCAAGCTGCAGGCGGGCTTGCCTACGTGAGTTTGGATGGCGGTATGTCCGCTCAATAAAAGGTTTCTTGTTTGAGCGAGCGGTCGCCATAAGTCTGTTCCATTGCGCAACCAAGATCATGGGTTTATGCAGCGTCGTTCAAGCGGCAGCATCCCTCCTGCGGACAAATAAAAAGGATTCGAGCGACCCTTTGTGGTCTCCCGAATCCTTTTTTAGTGTACCCGGCATGGGGTAGCGTCCCGATCGGGACGAATTGCTTAAAAGCGTCCGGGCCTGCCGCCCATACCGCCCCCGCCGCCTCCGCCACCCATGCCGCCCGAGAAGTTGACGCTGGTGACAATTGAAGACATGGTAAAGGTGGCAGTCTTCGTACCGGCGGTGTATGTTCCGCCTGAATACAGACCATCGGTGTTGTTGCCTGTGGAGCGGCCGCCGGTATAGACAACATAGCTCGAATCTTTGGTGAAAGCAGGCGAGCACACGACGATACAGGCGAAGGCTTTGGAGGGGGCAAAGGTCACAAGATCTTCCCCCGAGGCCGCTTGGATATGCACAAGCGTATGGGCAGCCTGGGTGGAGCTGAAACCGATGAGCGCCGAATATTGTGTGGAATCGGTTGTGGGTGCCTGCGCCATTCCCGCACTGCCGGCGGCAACCAGCAGACCGCCGGTGACCTTGCAAATGCCATCATAGTCCAGAGCCCCATTGTCATTTGCTGTCGGGCCGTTGACCAGCACGGTACCGCCTGTCATATAGAAGGAACCATTGACGTCGATGCCGTCCCCTTCCGCCGTCACGACAAGTCTGCCGCCGCTGATGGTGCCAACGTTGCTGCCCGAGGAGGAAAAGTTGTTTTGCCCGGGACGCCCGTTCACGGAGGAGCTGTCGTTGCCGCCCGCAACGTTCAGGCCGTCGTCACTGGAAACAACATGAATATCACCGCCGCTGATGGTGATGTTGGCGCTTTCAATGCCTTCATAGCTTTTCGTGATGTTGATCTGTCCGCCGCTGATCTCTAAAGCGGAATCGGCATGCAACCCGTCGTCACCCGACGCTATTGTAAACGTGCCGCCCGACACGGTGGCCTTGTTATTGGAATGAATGGCGTCATCCGAGGAGTCGAGGGTGATATTGCCGCCCGTAATCAGGACGGCGG
>JAEZJA010000018.1 GCA_023415895.1 Bacillota bacterium | reverse complement strand
AGAATCTCTTTATCCGCCGGGCAGAATTCGAACTGGGGGATTTCATCGGGCGTAATCCATTTGAGATCGTTGTGTTCGAGCAGCTTGGGCGGCCCCTGGGTGATTGTGCAGTGGAACAGCGTCAGGTGAATGGTGATATCGGGGTAGACGTGGACAACATCGGTAAACGGCTCACCGACGGCAATGGTGATCCCGAGTTCTTCCCTGCATTCGCGCATGAGCGCCTGTTCCTTGGTTTCTCCCGGTTCCACCTTTCCGCCGACGAATTCCCAACAGAGTGCGCGTGCTTTGTTTTGCGGACGCTGCGCAATCATAAATCTATTCACGCCGTTTTGGGCGTGTTCCCATATCAGGGCGGCAACGACTTCTACCATGGCTTAACCTCAATTTCTGAAACGTTTTTATCGTGTTACTTCAAAGACCGGGTACGTGTGACTGAAATGATAGCCAAGCTTTTCGGCAAGATGAACCGACCACAGGTTTTGGGCATCCCAGCTTGGATAGAGGTTTCTGTCAAGGCACTCGAGAATCAGTCTCGCGGCACAGGCGGCGGCAAGCCCTTTGCGGCGGTGATTCCTCAGCGTGTCCACTTCGATCTCAATCCCGTCCTTGTAACGCGTGTAGGACGTAGCGCCCGAGACGATGGTGCCGTCCATCACGGCAACAACGCCGAGCCCGAGTGCCTCATACGTTTCAAAGCTATCGAACTGCGAGACGAGATCTTCGCTCCATTTGTTTTCGCGACACTGTGCATACAATTCCCGATCTATTAGATGCAGCTGAACCCCCTCCGGCAGCGATAAGGCAATCTGCCGGAGCTTGTTTTTGTCAAAACAGTTTGGTTCCTTTTTGATGGCATACCGTTCGGTGTACTTGGCGTTTTCACCACAACAGTGCAGGATGACTTCATTCCAGCCATCGCTTTGAGGAACCATAATCACAAACGACTTGGGATTGTGCATGCGCTGAAAGTGGACAATCTCCTCATTTGGTTTGCCTGCAAAAAAAGCAAGATCGCCGATAAACGCGGCTGCACAAGACGGACTTTCAGGGTCGTCCGCATAAAGCTCCCCCATCACACCTTGCAAACATGACCAGATCAACGATTCTTCCCATCCGTTGAACAGCGGCGCTACGTTAGTTGGTTGGTCAATCTTATATATCATGTCGTTCCTCTTTTCTTAGTACATGGGGCACCGTAATAAGGACACCATAAGACCAACAGCGATAAGATCACATAAAAGCGAGCCACGAAGGCTCCTTTTGCCTGAACGCACCAAGGCATTCGAGCTGCAAAGGAGAGCCTCAATGGCTCGCAAAAATCATACCACAGTTTTCACAGGATTTCTACTCCCCTGTGCCGGGTAAACAAAGGACGAAAGGCGCACCATCGTGGCTTCACCAATTGGTAGTCCATTTTTGAAAATAGTGATCGGCTGGTGCACTGGCTGGGGGCGAACCGGCTTTCTTGTTGGATGCTTCAATGCGTTTTTTCAGTTGCTCCAGAAAGGCCGAACCATCATTGGGCAAATTGACCCATTGATCCGTCCACGAAGAAAGGTAGGCGGCGTTGGAGATGGACAGCTCGTGAAGCCCGTCAAACCCGGGCGCCAGCAACTCAGCCCCATGCGCAATAGCATCGCTGAAATTTTGCAGGATACCGGCATGGCCGGTTTCGGGCTGCTGGTCAAATTCGTGGTAGGAATAGGACGGCTGACCCATGCCACTCTTATCCCCAAAGCAAAAATCTCGTTCGGATTCGTCTAATTCCCAGAATTTGAGTTTTCCGTCCTCGATGACGAGCTTTCCCCGGTCACCCGTAATTTCAAGTCGGTTGGTTCCGGGAGCTTCGCCTGTGCTTGTCAAAAAAGTCGCCGTTGCGCCATTGTCATATTCGGCGTAGATCATGGCCTCGTCTTCCACTTCAATGTTGTGGTATTTTCCGACCGGGCAGCTTGCACGCAACCGCGTCGGCATGCCAAAAATCCACTGCCACAAATCAAGGTTGTGGGGCGCTTGGTTGAGCAATACACCGCCGCCCTCGCCAGCCCAAGTTGCACGCCAATTTCCCGAATCGTAATAGGCCTGGGTACGATACCAGTTTGTGATGATCCAAACAAGACGTTTCGTCTGTCCAAGCTGTCCGCTTTGAACAAGTTCCCGGGCTTTTTGAAACAGAGAATTCGTACGCTGATTGAACATGATGCCAAATACTTTGCCTGACTTGCGGGCGGCTTCGTTCATTTGCTCCGCCTGTTGAATATAAACGCCGGCGGGCTTTTCCGACAGAACATGCAGTCCTCTTTCGAAGGCTTTTACGGCAATCGGGGAATGGAGATAATGGGGAACAGAAATCACAACGGCGTCAACGCAACCGCTGCTCAGAAGTTCTTCGTAGGAGGCATATAGGCTCACCGAGGGGACAGCTTCTTTTGCGTTGAGAAGCCTTCTTTCATCAATATCACAAATGGCCGTTAGCTTGAGATCTCGAATAGAGCCGGATGCGAGGCATTGCGCATGGGCGCTGCCGATATTGCCATAGCCAATGATGCCGATACGTGTAGGTTCCATTTTTATCAAATCCTTTACAAGCCTTTCGATTTCAGGTTTGCATAACTCTTTTCCAAACACACAAACGGGTCTTCTTCGTAAGAATCATCCTGCTCAACCAGCAGGTATTTCGTGCGGGCGAATTCACAAGCCTCCAGAATGGCGTCGAAATCCATATTGCCTTCGTATACAGGGGCCATGCGTCGTTTCCCGTCGACAATGGTCATATCCTTGAGGTGCACACAGGGCACACGCCCGGCCAGTTTTCGTATCCATTGCGCCGGATTGCCCCCGCCCGATTGCACCCAGAAGGTATCCAAGGTGAACCCAAGCTCGTCAGGCGTGAAATCGTTTGCCAACCTTTCCAGATAGGTCATTTTGCTGTTCGGGTACCGGGCAAACTCCATATCGTGGTTGTGATACATCAGCTTGCATCCGAGTTGTGCAATCCGCTGTCCGGCAGGTTTGTATGTGTTTACAAAATCAGTATAGTCGTCCAGCCCGTTTCTCATGGCATTTCTCATACAGCCGATTCCAATATAGTGACAGCCGAATCGTTTATGCTCTTCAACCACCTGATCCGTTTCATGCGCAATTCTATCCATATTATAATGGGTCAGCGCGCAAACCAGGCCAAGGCGGTCACATTGCTCTTTCAGCCATTGCGGATCATAAGGGCAAGTGCCTGATACTTGGACAACGCGATAACCAATCGTTGCAATCTTTTCAAGAGTCTTTGCAAAATCCTCCAAGGTTTTGGTGTGTTCCCGTACCGTATACAATTGAGCCCCAATTTCCATATTGCTTCCCCCTTCAATCTTCTAATATTATCCATCATAACAGAATCATATGTGCAAATCAATTGCAAATAAAAGCAATAAATATTGCGAATACAATCCCTGTAATTATTGTATAGAAAATAATTTGGCAGAATGTAAAATGAAGTTGCAATAGTAAAAAAGAATCCATAGCGATGAACCTATGGTAGAATTGAGTCACCACACACCAATTCTGAAAGGATCATCACTATGGACAATCCAAATTGTAGCACAGAGCATCGAAAAGGGCAACATCTAACGTCAGAAGAACGACATGATATTGAAGTACATTTGAAAGATGGGTGGTCACGATACAAGATAGCCAAGCATTTAGGCCGCCCATTTAACACGATCAAAAATGAAATAGCCCGTGGAACTGTCGCACTGTATCACGGCAAGGTGCACCGCTACAAAGCGGATATCGGGCAACAGAGATACAACGAAAACCGTAAAAGCAGCACAAGAACCTATCGTTGCCTGGAAACCGCAACATTTTTGAAATACGTGGTCAAACAATTTAGGGAAGAAAACTGGTCGCTGGATGCTTGCTTCGGTCGAGCCCTCCAATTCGGAGAATTCAGCCGACAAGAAATGGTTTGCACGAAAACGCTTTACAACTATGTTGATCTCGGCCTTCTGCCCATCAAGAACATAGATCTTCCTGAAAAACTAAGGCGGAACACAAAGGCAAAACGAGTGCGGGAAAATCGTAAAAACCTCGGCAAAAGTATCGAAGAACGCCCGAAAATTGTGGAAAGCCGTAAAGAGTTCGGCCATTGGGAGTTTGACTCGGTGCTTGGCAGCAAAAATGCTGATGAGCCAGTAGCATTAACCATGGTCGAGCGGATGACCAGAGTTGCCATTTGGCTTAGGATAGAAGACCATTCGGCCGCCGCCGTGACACGAGCAATTCAAAAGTTAAAACAAGAATTTGGCACGCACTTTTCCGATGTGTTCAAGACCATCACAGTTGACAACGGTTCAGAGTTTGCCGAGCTTTCGGCTCAGGAAACAACCGGTACGGAGGTGTATTTCACCCACCCATTTTCGTCATGGGAGAAGGGCACAAACGAATGTCATAACCGGATGCTTCGCCGCTTCATCCCGAAAGGAAAGCGCATTTCCGATTACAGCGTAGACGATATCTTGTTTTTTGCCGACCGGATTAACGCTTTGCCACGAAAGATTCTGGGTTACCATACTCCGGAAGAGCTGTTTGAAAAAGAACTTGACCGAATTTATGCTGCCTGATCGGCGGCCGCCGAAGTGGGATTTCTCCGTTCGGGCTTCGCCCTCTCTCCGTAATCCCACATCGTTCTACCACAAGTCATTGCTTGATTCAGAACTATTGCAACTTGCTATTGCAATTCGCGAAGATGTTAAAAATGTGTTATTTTTAATCAGACCATTTTGGCATTATGGGAAGTCATACATTATTATAACATTTATGATTTCTGTAATTTTTGACCCACTCTATACAATAATGAATGTATTTTTTCAAAAAACGGTAATTGACTCTATTGTAC
>JAEZJA010000284.1 GCA_023415895.1 Bacillota bacterium | reverse complement strand
GCTCATCCTCGCCCACCGTGTAATAACTGCCCGGGCGCTTTTCCTCCACAAGCTGGTACTTCCAGCGGCAGGGCTGCGCGCAGTCGCCCCGGTTGGCGTCCCGGCCGGTCAGATAATCGGACAGCGCACAGCGGCCGGATACCGACATGCACATGGCCCCATGCACAAAGCATTCCAGTTCGAGCTCGGGCGGCGTATGCTCGCGAATACCGATGATCTCGCGCATGGACAGCTCCCTCGCCAGCACCACGCGTGAAGCGCCCATTTCGTGCAGCACCCGCGCCGTCTCATAATTGACCACGCCCGTCTGGGTGGATACATGCAGCGCACACCGGGGCGCATAACGGCGGGCATAGGCCATCACGCCGAGATCGGCCACGATCAGGGCGTCGGCTCCCGCCTGCTGCACACTGTCCAGAAAGGCGGGCAGCGTATCCATCTCCTCATTGCGCGGCAGCGTGTTGCAGGTCACATACACCCGCACGCCGGCAGCATGGGCGAGTTCAACTGCTTGCTGCAGCCCCTGTTCATCAAAGTTTGCTGATGCGGTACGCATACCGTACTGTCTGCCTGCCAGATAAACCGCATCCGCACCGTATTGAATGGCTGTCTCCAGCCGTTCTCTATCCCCGGCGGGTGCCAGAATTTCAGGCCGCTTTGGTGGTTTGTTCAAGGTCATCTTCCCGTCCTTTCCGATCGTCAAAAAGGAGATTCTCAGGGAAAACTCCCGGAGAATCTCCTTGAGGCAGTCACAGACTGCTAGTTGCTGGCATACATACCGATGTTATATCGGCGGCAGTAGGCTTCATGCTCCTTGAGCGTTTTACCATAATAGGTTTTGCCTGTTTTGAGATCAACCGCAAAGAAATAATAGCCTTTCATCTCATCGGAGGGTTCCATGGCGGCCTTGATGGCTGTCAGGCCGGGGTTGTTGATGGGGCCGACCGGCAGGCCGGTGCATTTATAGGTATCGTAGTACTCGTTTTCAACATTCACGTTGTTGATCGGCGGCCAGATGGAATTGATGTAGCGCCGGGTGGAGTCGCTCTCCAGACGGGGGTACTCAGACGGATTATTCAGACGGTTGTGAAACACGGCGGAAACTTTATACATATCCTCTTTGGAGGAGGCTTCCCACTCAAGCATGGAGGCCAACGTAATCACATCATCCAGTGTCATGCCCTTGGCCTTGATAGCCGCCCGCATGGTGATATCCACGCGTTGGTCAAAAGCATCGAGGAACTTGCGCAGCACCGTCTCGCCCGAGCTACCGACATAAAAGTCATAGGTGTCGGGGAAAATATAACCCTCCAGCCTGTTGTAGCGATTGGGATCGTCAGGAACATCCGCAAAAAAATCGTAACCGTAGGAATCGCTGTTATTGAGCGCCAGATAGAAATCGCTGATGGAACACACGCGGTTTTCCTCCAGCTTATCGGCAATCTCCTTGATCGTAAGACCTTCGGGAAAAGTCAAAGTCACGATTTCGCGCACACTGGTGCGAAGCGTGTTCACAATTGCCCGGTAACCCATATCGGGCGAGATCGCCGCATCCTGCTGGGGCAGGAATTTTCCGTCCGCACCCGAAACCATGCAGTAGAGACGGAAAACGAGTGGCTGATCAATTACGCCTGCCTGCTTAAGCACCTTGGCGACCTGTGCGGTGCTCTTGCACTGCTCTTCGGTCAGCGTCACGGGGACGGTCACATCCGATTTATTCAGGCCGGTCAGGTCAATGCCGCCTACAATGGCGAAATACGCCAGAACACCCGACAATCCGATCACAACCACCGCGTAGATGAGTCCGCGCAGCCAGCCGAGCTTTTTCTTGGGGGCTCCGCTCTTTTTTCTTTCCTGTACCCGTTCGGAGGGGGACTGTGGTATCTGCGGTTCCTCGTGCCCGGCAGCGGGTGCCTCTATGTTCACTTCCCGGACAGGGGATGCCGGCTGTTGTCCGGTCGGCGCGCCTGTCCCCTGCGCATTCTCAGGCTGCGCCATAGAATCAGGAATTTCCTCATCCAGATCCAGATTGAGCTTGAACCCCGAAATCTTATTCTTACGATCCTCCAAGATACGGTCGACCGCCGCATCCCCGGCATCCGTCGGCAACGGGGATGCTTGTCCCTGCTGCCGCTCCTTCTTATCGTTCTCAATATCTTTCAAAATCTTATCCACATTATCCGGCATGTCCCCACGCTCCTGACTCTCTTTATTTACGCCCAGCATCTCTTTCGGCTGCCAAGGTTGTACGGCGCAGATAGCGTTCGGTTACCAGCAGATCCACCGGACGATCGTAGCGCCCGTGAGGAATCTTGGGTCGGACGCAGGCGCTGTAGCAGATGCCTGCCAAAAAGCCTTCATAGCCATCCAGAAACCGGTCATAATATCCTTTTCCGTACCCCAATCGGAATCCTTTCCAATCATAACACAAAGCAGGTACCAGACACAAGCTGTCTGAAAAATTTTCAACAAGCTCGCACCGTTCGGGGAGGGGTTCGAGCACGCCAAATGTCCCCGGCTCACAATCCTCCAGTCCCCGAATCGCATAAAATTCCATGTTTCGTGTTCCCGGCACACAGCGAGGCACCGCCACCTGCTTGCCATCGGCAAGGGCACGGCGGATAATGGCATGGGTGTCGACCTCAATCGGTGTCGACACATAGACCAGCAGCTGACGGCAGCGTTTATACTGCCACAGTGCCGCCACGCGGTGCGCAATGCTGCGATCGAGCTGCAGCTTGTGCTCGGGCGGCATAGAGCGCCGTATGTCTTTAAAATGCTCTCGCATGGCCGTCTTGATCGGCCTGATATCCTTCATCGGCATTGCAGGGAGGCTTTGAGCTTGGCCGAACGCTCAGGAGACACCATCTCTGCCACGATGCGCAGCGCGAATTCCACCGATGCGCCCGCTCCGCAGGCCGTAATCAACCGTCCGTCCGTTTCAACCGCCGCTTGCGTCACATGCGCGCCGGTCAATTCCTGCTCATAACCGGGGAAACATACGGCCCGGCGGCCATTCAGTAACCCGCGGTGACCGAGTATGGAGGGTGCGGCACAGATCGCGGCGATCCACAGTCCTTTTTCCACAGCCACATCCAGAAAATGCTGTACAACAGGGGAATGCTCGAGATTGAGCGTACCCGGCATTCCTCCAGGCAGTACAATCCCCTCCAGACCCTCTTGGGTTGCCTCGGTGTCGCGAATATCGGCTGCCACAGTGATGCCGTGACTGCCTCGCACCACGCTGCCGCCTACCCCCACGGTGACGACCTCCAGCTCGGCGCGGCGCAGAATATCCACCGTGGCGAGTGCCTCGATTTCCTCAAATCCCATGGCCAAAAAAACGTAGATCATACCAATCCCTCTTCTATCCGTAATCTCGCATGGCTCGATCAGTCCATGGCCAGCCCCATATACGGGAATTCCGGCTCCAAAGCCTGAAGCCGTGCGGTTGCTTGCGAACTGAGCGGACAAAGTATCCCGAATACCTGCGCGTCCTTGGCATTCTCCACCGGGCGGCGAATCACAAAGCGTTCTGCCTCAAACCGGGCGGCAACCGCCTGACGCAGCCTCGGTTCCTGAGAGGGCAGGCACAGCCATTCGCGAATAAACAACGATGACCCGTTCGGCTCACACAAAGCCCAGCCTCCCTCGATTTGAACCAGGTCTCCCCCGTTTCGTCTTACCAGCGCCACGGCAAAATCCACCAGACTGTCCGGCCAGCGTATCCACACGCGCATCGTCTCGAGAAGCCTGTTTCTTCCGTCAGCCGCATTTCCCGTAAGGCTTTGAAGGCTTTCGTCTGTCCGCATCCCATTTAAAATCGAGGAACGCGGCCATTCCTGTGTCTGCATTTGAAAATAGGGGGTGTACCCGAACCTCTCATAATAGGAAAAGAGCGAGGGCTGTGCCGGACGCAGAAAAGACACCTCCACACCCCGGCGGCGCGCCAACGCATGCGACGCTTCAAGCAGCTTGCCGAACAATCCCTGCCCACGGTATTCCGGCAGAGTCGTTGCCGCATAAATATACTGCGCCCTCATACGCGGACGGTCCGCTTGCAGCGCGGCCCCCGGCAGCTCCAAAAGCGCCTCGGGCATAAACAGCATGGAAACGGGTGCGCCCTTCTCCAGCCATAC
>JAEZJA010000279.1 GCA_023415895.1 Bacillota bacterium | reverse complement strand
GTCCTTGCGGGCGCGTATATCAAATCGCCCCGTTGTCCACATCACAAGGGCTTTTCGGCGGGCAGTTACCGCGATGTTTCAAGGGTAGCCGGTGTGGACGAAAAGCTGTGGACGCAACTCTTCCTGTTCAATGCGGACAACCTCTGTGAGGAAATTGATACGCTGATTGCCAATCTGACCATCTGCAGAGACGCTATTGCCTCGCGCGAGCCGGGTATTCTCGAAGGGATTCTGCGCGATGGCCGCCTGCGAAAGGAACGTGATCAGGATTGACCACCATAACGGTAAAAACAGCGCGGCCCTATGATATTTTCGTCGGGGAACGCCTGCGTTTTTCTGCCGGCCCCCTCGCCCGCGAGGTTAACGGCGGGCAAAAAGCGCTGATTGTCTCGGATTCCAATGTCGCGCCGCTCTATGCCAAGGAGGTCGCTGCCTCACTCGATACGGCGGGATATGAAACCGGACTCTATGTTTTCCCCGCGGGAGAGGAGAGCAAACGCCTTGACCGGATTTCGGAGATTTACGCCCGTCTTGCCGCCGCGGGCTTTACGCGGAAAGACCTGCTGGTGGCTCTGGGCGGGGGCGTGACGGGCGATATGACCGGCTTTGCGGCCGCCACCTGGCTTCGAGGCATTGATTTTGTGCAAATGCCCACCTCCCTGCTGGCACAGGTGGATTCTTCGGTCGGCGGCAAAACGGGAGTGGATATTCCCCAAGGCAAAAACCTCGTGGGTGCCTTCTGGCAGCCGGTGCGGGTGTTGGCAGACACCGACACCCTCCATACGCTGAGTCCTGCCTTTACCATTGATGGACTCGCCGAAGTGATCAAAACCGCCTGCATTAAAGATTTCAAGCTGTTTGAGCAGCTTGAAGGCGATTGTTTTGATTTCCAACAGGCGATCACGCGCTGCATGGAGATCAAACGCGACGTGGTGGAACGGGATGAAAAGGAAGCGGGCGAGCGCAAGCTGCTCAACTTCGGCCACACGCTCGGCCACGCGCTCGAGAAATATTACCATTATCAGGGACTGACCCACGGCTGTGCGGTGGCGGTGGGCATGGCCGGTATTACCGCGGCTTCGGAACAGCAAGGTCTGACCGCCCCCGGAACGACGGCCCGGCTGACCGCCCTGCTCGAAAAAGTGGGGCTGCCGGTGTCCGATCCCGCGCCGCTTGCCGCTTACCTCTCCAATGTCACAATGGATAAAAAGCGCACGGGCAGTCAGATTGATCTGGTTGTGCTCAAGGACATCGGCCATGCCTTCGTGTACCCTTGTGCCATGCGCAACCTGCCTGAATTTTTCGGTATGGCTGAAGCATAATCCTTTTGACGGCCATCTTTTGACGGAGGAATACCTTTTATGAGCAACATTACTGTCGCTTGCTCGTCCATTGCCGGGACGATCGCTGCCCCGCCCTCCAAATCCGCCGCTCACCGTGCACTCATCTGCGCCGCTTTGGCGGGAGAGGGCTGCGTACACGGCATCAACGATTCGGACGATATGCGCGCCACCATCGGAGCGATAAGGGGACTGGGCATCGCTGTGCGCCATGAGGACGATACCGCCCATCTCTTTTCCGTGCCGATGGCGGCCAACGTTTCCCCTCTTGTGGTCAATTGCCTGGAAAGCGGCTCGACGCTTCGTTTTCTCGTGCCTGTCTTCGCCGCCAAAGGGATTTCCTGCACCTTCACCGGCAGCGGACGGCTTCCCGAGCGCCCGCTCGGTGTTTATCGTGACTGCCTTCCTGCCCACGGCATCACCTTAACGACGAGGGGTGGGCTGCCGCTTCATATACAAGGGCAGCTGACCGCGGGCCGATACGAACTTCCCGGGGATGTGTCCAGCCAGTTTATCTCAGGTCTGCTCTTTGCGCTACCTATGTGCGATGGCGACAGCAACATTGTGCTCACCTCCCCGCTCGAATCCGCAGCCTATGTGGACATGACAATCGACGCGCTGCGGCAGGGTGGGGTGATGATTCACCCCACCCCAACCGGATGGCAGATACCGGGCGGGCAATTACCCAAGCCCCATACTTACACCGTCGAAGGCGACTGGTCACAGGCCGCCTTTTTGCTGGCGATGGGCGTGCTGGGCGGCGAAATAACCGTGACCGGGCTCAACCGCCGCTCTCCGCAAGGGGACCGGGCAATCGTTGATCTGTTGCGGCAGTTCGGCGGCAAGCTCGACGATACACCGTCTGGATTTGTGTGCCGACGCTCCTCGTTGCGCGGCATCGCTATCGATGCAACTCAAATTCCCGACCTGGTTCCCATTCTGGCAGTGGTTGCCTCGCTGGCCCAAGGCCAGACAACCATTACGGGCGCGGCACGGCTGCGCCTCAAGGAAAGCGATCGGCTGGCGGCCATCACCCACTGCCTGCGCCTGTTGGGTGCGGATATCACAGAGAATACCGACGGTCTGGTCATCCGAGGAAGGACGACGCTGCGCGGCGGTGTCACGGTTCCCGGCTATCACGACCATCGCATCGTGATGAGTATGGCCGTCGCGGCCCTCGGCTGCGAACAGCCCGTGGTTATTGAAGATGCGGAAAGCGTGGCAAAAAGTTGGCCAGGCTTTTTTGAGGAGTATAAAATTTGCGGAGGTGAGGCATATGGCCTCTAGTATCGGAATGCGCGTCAAATGCTCGGTGTTCGGGGAAAGTCACGGCGAAGCCATTGGCTGCGTACTCGACGGGCTGCCGTCGGGCGAACTGATCGATTGGGAGGAAATTGCCCTGCAGATGGCGCGCCGCGCTCCGGGCAGGGACAAGACATCCACAACACGCAAGGAAAGCGACACTCCCCGCGTGGTTTCGGGGCTATATAACGACCGTACCACCGGTGCGCCGCTGACCATGCTCATCACCAACGAAAACACCCGCTCGGGCGATTACAGCGGACTGGAGCGCATGCCCCGACCGGGACATGCGGATTATACCGGCCATATACGCTACAACGGCTATAACGATCCGCGGGGCGGAGGACATTTCAGCGGCCGCCTGACAGCGCCGATCGTTTTTGCCGGCACTGTCTGCCGTCAAATTCTCCGCCGCCGCGGAATCCACGTGGGCGGACACATTCTGGAAATCCACGGTGTGCGTGACAATACACTTGATACGATGGCCATCACGGCCGAGCAGCTCGAAGCTCTGGCCGCACGCCCCTTTTCGCTGCTCAACCCCGCAGTGGAGCAGTCCATGCGCGATCAGGTTGAAGCAGCGCGTATGCAATTGGACAGCGTAGGGGGAATTGTTGAAATTGCCGCCGTCGGTCTGCCTGCCGGAATAGGCTCCCCCATGTTCGACGGCATTGAAAATCGATTGGCCGCCGCGCTCTTTGGGGTCCCGGCAATTAAGGGCTTGGAATTTGGTGAGGGCTTTGGTTTTGCCTCGCTGCGCGGCAGTCAGGCCAACGACCCTTATGCTTATGACCAACATGGCGAGGTTGTCACAACGTCCAATCACAACGGCGGACTGCTCGGAGGAATCACCAACGGCATGCCTCTGGTGATGCGGGCGGCGGTCAAGCCTACATCCTCCATCTCCAAGTCGCAGCAAACGATTGATCTGATCAGCGGGCAGCCGGCCACCCTAAACATCAAAGGGCGGCATGACCCCTGTATTGTTCCGCGTGCGCTGCCCGTACTCGAGGCCATGACAGCGCTGACATTGCTGGATATTCTGGAAAGCGAAAAGGCATAGCCGTCTGCGGTGGAAATAAACCACTCATACAGTTTATGAGTGGTTTTACAGCCATACGACTTCCCCTTATGGGGAAACTGCCGCCCCAGGTGACTGAACAGAATGGCTACAAAAAAGTTCATCATTGCAGAATACCCATTGAAATAACACCTCATCCGAGCGGCATTCGCCGCCCACCTTCCCCTCCAGGGGAAGGCTTTCATCAGCCTAGAAAGGATACGGATTTCACATGGAGCTTTCGGAAGTTCGCAAGGAAATCGACACCATTGATGAGCAGCTGCTGACGCTGCTTTGCCGCCGCATGGACTGTTCGCTGCAGGTGGCGGATTATAAAACGGCGCACGGACTGCCCATACTCAACGAGCAACGGGAACAGCAAATCCTTGAACGAGTACGCACCGTCGCCGAACAATGCGGCGAGCATTACGGCAGTGCCGCGGCCCTCGTGTACTCCACCATAATGGATGCCTCCCGTTCGCTGCAGCATCACCGCATGCAGGCAGGCGAAGCGCTGCGCGCGCAGCTGCGCAACGCAGAAAAAGAGCTGCTGCCGCCAACAAAAGCACGCCTCGTGTGCCAAGGGACGGCGGGTGCCTACTCGCATGAAGCGGCCGACCGCCTGTTTCCGGGTGCTCATCCGCGTTTTGTCGAGTCTTTTGCCGATGTCTTTGCCAGCATTGCAAAGGACGAAGCCGATTACGGTATCCTGCCAATTGAAAACTCCTATGCCGGTTCGGTGACAGAGGTCTACGATCTCGTGATGAACTACCGGTTCACCATTGCGGCAGCGGCGCAGGTGGCTGTCAATCACTGTCTGGTTGCTCTGCCCGGCACCCAGTCAGATGCCGTGACCACCGTCTATTCCCACTGGCAGGCTCTTGAACAGTGTGCCGATTATCTTACCTCCCGCGGGCTGCAGGCAAAGGAGTTTGCCAACACAGCCGCCGCCGCCCGGATGGTTGCCGCGTCAGGCGACCATACCATTGCCGCCATTGCCTCTGAAAAAGCGGCCGAACTGTATGGGTTGGAAATTCTGGATAGTACGATTCAGACAGAAGACACCAACAGCACCCGCTTTATCGCCATTTCACGCCAGCCCGTGCTTTCGCCGCAAGCCAACAAGATCAGTCTGATCTTTACACTGCCCCACGTCACGGGCTCGCTCTATCGCATCCTCTCCCGTTTTGCGATGGCCGGCCTCAACCTGACCAAGCTGGAAAGCCGCCCCACACATGGGGGACGGTTTGAATATTTGTTTTATCTTGATTTTGAAGGTTCCCTGAGGGATAAATCCACCCAAGATATGTTGTGCACCCTGTCGGAGGAGCTGCCTGTTTTTACTTTCCTAGGCAACTACACAGAGTGGAATTCCTTTCATTGATTCTTAAGAACTTCTTAGAATTGGAGGATTCGGTTGATTTCCCGATTGGGCGCGTCTATAATAAAGCCATAGTCAACACAGACAAATGCACACGACGGTGACAGAAAGGATTTCATGATGCTGAGCGCCGAGGATTTCACTTTTTTCAAGCAAACCGTGGAGCCCCTTCTGCAACATCCCGACGTGTGGGGCATGAAGGCGTTTATTCAGCATGGCGACGTCTCCACGCTGCAGCATAGTATCGCCGTGTCCTATTACAGCTTCCTGCTCAGCCGCAAACTAGGCATATCCTGCGATCATGGAGCCCTCATCCGCGGTGCGCTGCTGCACGATTTCTATCTCTATGACTGGCATATTCCCGACAAATCCCACCGGCTGCACGGCTTTACCCATCCGCACAAAGCGCTGTTCAATGCACAGACGCGTTTTTGCCTAGGCCGTGTGGAGTGCGATATCATTTTAAAACATATGTGGCCGCTGACGCCCCGCTTTCCGGCTTGCAGGGAAGCCTGGCTGGTCACGCTAGCCGACAAATACTGTTCATTGCTTGAAACACTCGACGTGAGCAATCCGTATAGAATGCTGCTACGGGCGCATGACGGAAAGCTCGATTAACATAGGAGGTGCCACATTGCCTTTACGCTCGGAGTTTACGACCCTTGTCGCCGCAGAGCTGCGCGACTTACATACGCGGGAGGGGCGGCGCCTCTTGATTCAAAAATATTGGCACATTGTCTTCTTTCTGGGCTATCTAATACTGGCCGGTCTGTTCGGATTGCTGGAAAAATTTGTGGTTCCCCGTCACTGGATCAGTTGCGGCCTCGACCAGGCGATCCCCTTCCTGCCTGTATTTGTAATTCCCTATGTGCTGTGGTTTCCCCTCATCGCCTTCGTGCTGATTGCCCTGTTTTTTCATGACCGACTCGACTTCATACGCACGATCATGCTGCTGTATTTGGGCATGGCGGTAGCGTTGCTCGTTTATCTGATTTTCCCGCACGGACAGCCTCTGCGCCCCATCATCACCGAAACCGACTTTTTCAGTCATGCGGTGCGCAACACGATCTATGCCAACGACACCAACACCAACTGTTGTCCGAGCATCCATGTGCTCAATCAGATGGCTGTTCATATCGGCCTATGCAAATCCAAGCTGTTCCGCCATCGTAAGGGTTGGAAAATAGCCTCTCTGGTGGCTACCATTCTTGTCTGCGCTTCAACTTGCTTTATAAAGCAGCATTCCATCATTGATGTCGCCGCTGCCCTCCTCTTGGAGGTATTCCTGTATCTGCTGGTGTTCAGGGTGGATTGGAG
>JAEZJA010000270.1 GCA_023415895.1 Bacillota bacterium | reverse complement strand
ACCATGTACCGCCTGCTCAACGCGCTGACCCGACTGCTCGCGCCCATCTTGGCGTTTACAGCCGAAGAAATCTGGTCCTTTATGCCGCATTCGGCTGAGGACGATGCCGGTTCGGTGCTCTTCAACGAGATTCCGTCGCCCGGCTTCATCCGTGAAGACGCGGACTTCGTTGCCAAGTGGGAACGCATTCACGCGATTCGTGACGATGTCAAGAAGGTTCTCGAAGTGGCGCGTACAGCCAAAACCATCGGCGGCTCGCTCGATGCCAAGGTCACGCTGTACTGCACCGGAGAGCTGCTCGGCTTCGTCCGGTCGGTTGCCGACATTCTGCCCGCCGCGCTGATCGTATCCCATGTGGAGATTGTGGACGGCGAAGGCGGCGACACCTCGGGTGATGTCCAAGGCCTCGGCGTTACCGTCGCTCGCGCGGACGGCAGCAAATGCGCCCGCTGCTGGACCTACAGCGAAACGGTGGGAGCATCGGAACACGGCGATTTGTGCGACCGCTGTGCGGCCATTGTGAACAAGTAAATTATGAAACCACAGTGAAATTGCGGCGAACCGGTGATCGGCCGTCGCAATTTCTCTCTTTGGGGGGATTGTATGATTCAGGCACTTATTCTGGTTGGTACGGCGCTGCTGGTCGGACTGGATCAGTGGACAAAAGTACTGGCCGTGACCCATCTGGAAGACAAAGCTGCCATCCCGCTGATTAAGGGTGTATTCGAACTGGAGTTTACAACCAATCCCGGCGTGGCCTTTGGCCTGTTTCCGGGTGCTACGATCATTACGGTCGTGCTGACCTCGCTGGCTATGCTGGCGCTGCTGATCGTGCTGATGTCCGGAAAGCTCAACCAGAGCAAAATGATCGTGTGCTGCGGCACCCTCATTCTGGGGGGCGGCATTGGCAATCTGATCGACCGCATCTTCCGCCCCGAGGGAGTTGTGGATTTTCTGTATTTCAAGCTCATCAATTTTCCGATATTCAATGTGGCCGACTGCTGCGTCGTGATCGGCGCTTGTCTGCTGCTGGTGTATTTCCTGTTTGTTTATAAGGAGAAGAAACCGGCAGCGAATGAAGAAAGCAGCGGCGTGGCCGGGGAGGAGGCAGTTCAAATTGCCCAAACAGACGCCCCAGAACACCAACCCGTCGTCACTGTCCCGTCAGACACTGACACCTCCGCCGGACAAGACGGGGGAGAGGCTTGACGTTTACCTGACCGCCGAATTGGACAAGCCCCGTTCCCAGATTCAAAACTGGCTGGAGAGCGGCTTGGTTTCGGTCGGTGGGCAGCCGCGTGCAAAAAATTACCGGCTGCGCGAAGGCGACACGGTGGAGGTGCTCATTCCCGAACCCGTCACGTATGAAGCCAAGGCTGAGAACATTCCGCTGGATATCGTTTACGAGGATGACGACCTGCTGGTGGTCAACAAGCCCAAGGGCATGGTGGTTCATCCCGCCGCCGGAAATTACGAGGGCACGCTCGTCAACGCGCTGCTGGCACACTGTGCAGGCAGTCTGTCGGGCATCAACGGTGTGATGCGCCCGGGAATTGTGCATCGCATTGACAAGGACACGAGCGGTCTGTTGATTGTCGCCAAAAACGATATGGCTCATCGCGGATTGGCCGAGCAGATCAAGGCGCACAGCTTTACCCGCATGTATGAGGCGGTCGTGGTCGGCCGACTGAAGGACGATGCGGGAACCATTGACGCCGCCATCGGCCGCCATCCGGTGGAACGCAAAAAAATGGCCGTATATCCCGGCGGAGCCGATCCGTCCAAAAGCATCCGCCGCGCGGTTACGCATTACGAGGTGATCGCGCGTTATCCCGGTTATACCCACATCCGTGTGCGTCTGGAGACAGGACGCACCCATCAGATTCGCGTACACATGGCCTATCTCGGCCATCCCGTCGCGGGTGATACGGTGTACGGCGGTTCTCGCCAGCCCTCCATGCTGCATGGACAGTGCCTGCATGCCCGCGTCATCGGCTTTGATCATCCGCGCGACGGCCGCACTATTGAACTGACCAGTCCGCTGCCCGCGTATTTCACGTCCTTTCTCGAAACGCTTGGGCTGCCCGAATAAGTACACAACCGACAATGCTCAATGAGGAGATTTCGCCGCATGACAGCAACCCAGACCACTTCTAAAAACAAAGGCAGGTTCGATGGCATCCTGCTCATGTCCGACCTGGACGGCACCTTGCTCAACAGGAATAAACAGATTCCCGCACGCAACCTGGAGGCAATCCGCCGGTTTCAACAAGGCGGAGGACTGTTCTCCATCGCGACGGGACGATGCCCCCGTTCGGCGGAGCAGGTTGCGCAGCATGCCGAGGTCAATTGCCCCGGCGTGACACTCAATGGTGCCGCTGTTTATGACTTTGCCACGCAGCGCATAGTGTCTAGCCGGATGCTGCCTCTGTCTTATAAGGAGATGGTGGCCAGTGTCCATAAAGCCTTTCCTGATATCGGCATTCAGGCGTATATCGGATCGGATATTACCATGGTGGTTTCGAGTGAGGTGGTCGAAAAGCTGCTGGTTATCGAAAACCTTCCGTGCCGAAAGACGGATTTACTGCATTTGCCCGATGACGTCAACAAGATTCTCTTCGGTGCGCCCCATGCACGGCTGCGTGAATTGCAGGCTTTTCTCCAAAATGATCATCTGAGCGGCATGTATGGCATGTTTACGGAAATCTGCTACTTTGAAATTTTGCCCTCCCACACCAACAAAGGAGTGGGTGTCCGCGCCGTGGCGGAGTATTGCGGAATCCAGCCGGAAAATGTGGTCGCCGTCGGAGATTATTACAACGATATTGACATGCTCAAAGCGGTGGCCAATCCTGTAGTTGCAGGCAACGCTCCCGATGATGTAAAAATCTTTGCTCGGCATGTGACGGGTGACTGTGATCATGGCGTGATTGCGGACACCATTGACTATATCGAACAGCAGCTGACCGAGTACGGTCGTCTGGGGCGCTTTACGGCCTGCGATCCGCCGCGCGGCTGAGCGGGCGGTTTTTGGTTGGGTGAGTTTAGATAAAAGCCTTGCAAGCCGATTTTTGCGCAGGGTGAGACAAATCGTCGAATTCTGGTGAGAATTTCGCATACTTCTTGAAACAACAAAGAAGTTGTATTATAATTAATACTTAGTGGTACTGAAATATGGGAAATGGAGTTTTTGGCAATGAAAATTTTGGTTATCAATGCAGGCAGCTCTTCGCTGAAATACCAGCTCATTGATATGAACGGGGAACACGTTCTGGCGAAGGGCAACTGCGAACGCATCGGTATAGACGGCAAATTCACACATAAAACGCAGGATGGCCGTGTCATTACCAAACAGGTCGATATGCCGGATCATACGTCGGCATTTGCGCAGGTTAAGGAAGCGCTTTTGTCGGGCGAGGGAAAGGTCATCAATGATTTGTCCGAGGTTTCGGCGATCGGTCACCGGATCGTGCAAGGCGGCTCCAAGTTTGACAGATCGGTTCTGGTTAACGAGCAAGTCATTCAGGATATCGGCGATTATGCCGCTCTGGCTCCTTTGCACAACAAGGCCCACGTACAGGGCATCCGCGCCGCCATTGCTGCCTTTGGCACGGACGTTCCCGAGGTGGTCGTTTTTGATACGGCCTTCCACCAGACCATGCCTCCCAAGGCGTATATGTTCGGGGTTCCCTATAAATATTATGAGCAATACGGCGTGCGCCGCTATGGCTTTCACGGCACATCTCACCGTTATGTGAGCGCCCGCTGCCTAGAGCTGTTGGGAAAACCAGACGGAAAAGATACACGCATTATCTCCTGCCACCTGGGCAACGGTTCCTCCCTGGCTGCCATCAAGGACGGTAAAGTCATTGACACAACCATGGGTCTGACGCCGCTCGACGGCTTTATGATGGGCACCCGCTGTGGGGCCATTGATCCGTCGGTTGTCACCTTCATTATGGAGCAGGAAGGGTTTACGCCCAGCGAAATGGACGATCTGCTCAACAAGAAGTCAGGTATGCTGGGCATCTCGGGTGTGTCGAGCGACGACCGCGATATTGCCGTGGCTGTCGAACAAGGCAACGTACGCGCCAAGCTCGCGTGGGATATGCGCACGTATGAGATTGTCAAATACATCGGTGGCTACATTTCTGTACTCGGAGGTGTGGATGCCATCATATTTACGGCCGGAATTGGCGAAAACCAACCTGTACTTCGTGAGGAAATTCTGAATTCTCTCGCTTACCGCGGCGTCAAGATTGATAAGGAGAAGAATTCTCTCAGAGGCCAGGAGGTTGAAATCACCACCCCCGATTCCACTTCCCGCGCATTTGTCATTCCGACCAACGAGGAATTGGTTATTGCGCGCGATACCATGGCGATCGTCACCGGCAAACAGGCCTAAAAAAATGACCATTTCTTTATTGAAAGTATAAAAAGTCCGCCTGATGGAGAAAATCCTGTCAGGCGGCTTTTTTTGTATGCGCTTTTGCCTAATGCGAAAGGATCGGGATTTGTCTAATCGTGATCCAAAATTTCCTCGCGATTGCGGAAGAACAGGGAAATACACCAGATACCTGCCAGTGCAACGAGGGTATAGATTATGCGGCTGACAGCAGCACCCTGGCCGCCGAAAATCCAGGCGACTATGTCGAACTGAAATAAGCCGATGCTTCCCCAGTTGATGGCTCCGATGATGACGAGTATCAATGCGATTCTGTCAAGCATGTGCTTCACTCCTCTAGCTAAGATATACGACTATCCAATAAGCATGCCGAATGGAAGCCATATTTGTAATACAGGCGTTGTGTGGTGCCGTTTATCCGTATGATAGACAAACAGACAGCCGGACACAATTTCTGCTCGGTTATAGTATGAACCGCACGCTTTCGAATATACATTTCATAAATTGTTCATTTTTTCAAATAGAATTATAAAAAAGAAGCCTGAACGCAAAACTCAGCGTTCAGGCTTTCGCAAAAAATCGAAATTACACAATCCCCTGCGCCATCATCGCGTTGGCAACCTTGAGGAAGCCGGCAATGTTGGCACCGACGACATAGTTGCCCTTGAAGCCATAGGCTTCGGCAGCGTCGTAGGCGTTCTTGTGGATGCCGATCATGATGTTGTGCAGCTTCTCATCCACTTCTTCGAAGGTCCAGCTCAGGCGCTGCGAGTTCTGGCTCATTTCCAGAGCGGAAGTCGCGACACCGCCGGCGTTGGCCGCTTTGCCCGGAGCAAAGATCACGCCGCTCTTCTGCAGCAGCTCGGTCGCTTCAAGCGTGGTGGGCATGTTGGCGCCCTCGGCCACGATCTTGACGCCGTTTTTGATCAGCAGTTTGGCATCTTCGAGGTTTAGCTCGTTCTGCGTCGCGCAGGGCAGCGCGATGTCGCAGGCGACCGACCAGATGCCCTTGCCGGCATGGTATTCGGAGTTGGGGCGATAAGCGGCATAGTCGCTCAGGCGGCCGCGTTTGACTTCCTTGATCTCCTTGACAGCCTTGAGATCGATGCCATCCTTGTCATAGACCCAGCCGGTGGAATCGCTCAGCGCGACGACCTTGGCGCCCAGGCTCTGGGCTTTTTCGGTGGCGTAGATGGCGACGTTGCCCGAACCCGAAATAACGACGGTCTTGCCCTTGAAGGAATCGTTGATGGTCTTGAGAATCTCATCGGTGAAGTAAACCAGACCATAGCCGGTCGCTTCGGTACGCGCCAGCGAGCCGCCGTAGGTCAGACCCTTGCCGGTCAGAACGCCTTCATAGCGGTTGGTCAGTCTCTTGTATTGGCCAAACAGGAAGCCAATCTCACGGCCGCCCACGCCAATGTCACCGGCGGGTACATCGGTATCCGCACCGATATGGCGATACAGCTCGGTCATGAAG
>JAEZJA010000258.1 GCA_023415895.1 Bacillota bacterium | reverse complement strand
TGACAATTTTGAAGGCCATATCGGGGAAGGGAATGCCGATGCTCCCCGGTTTGGAATAATTGGGAGGCGTGAGGCAGGAGGCGTTGACACATTCGGTCATGCCGTAGCCCTCCCGGATGCAAACGGGGGACTGATGCTCGGTCAAAAAGGTGTCAATACGCTTCTTCTGTTCAGGCGAGAGAGAATCACCACCCGAAAAGACACCCTTGAGAAAGGACATGTCCTTTCCCTTCATGCAAGCAAGGCGCAGCAGCGCTTCATACAGGGTGGGTACGCCTGCGATGAAATTGCATTGGTATTGGGTGATAAGCTTGGCATAGCTGGCGGCGTTAAAGCGGGGCACAAGGATGCAGCGGCCGCCCTTGATCAGCATGGAATGCACACACACGCCCAGTCCAAAGCCGTGAAAGAGGGGCATGGCGGCCAGCATACGGTCACCCGGCCGGAACATGGGATTGGCCGCGACCACCTGCTGTCCCAGCGCGTTGAAGTTGAGGTTGGTCAGCAGAATGCCTTTGGTCGTGCCGGTCGTACCGCCCGAATAGAGGATGACGGCAGGATTGTTGGGGCCGCGCATGACCTTGTAATCCCCAATGCAGCCGCGCTCCAGCCGCATGAATTCCTTCCATCGAATAACGGGCGCGTCGTTGGGGATTTTCTCAATCTTGCGCCCCTGGGTCAGCATATACCCGGCCTTGACCCGCAGGGATAGCTCATCTTTGATGCTGGCAAGAATGATGTTGACCACCTTGGTGTGGTGGCTTACATCATCAATTTTTTTATAGAACTGATCGAGTGTGATGACGGTAGTGCTCTGCGCATTATGAAGATAATACTCAATCTCCTTTTCGGCAGAAAGCGGGTGAATCATGTTTGAGATAGCGCCAACCAGATTAATCGCATAAAACATGGTGATCGCCTGGGGGCAGTTGGGCAGCGCGATGGTCACGCGGTCATTTTCGCGCACGCCGATGGTATGCAGCGCGCGGGCACACCGGTTGATGCGCTTCACCAGCTCACGATAGGTGGTCGACCGCCCCATAAAATCAAACGCGACAGAATTCGGATAGGTCTCCGCCGTTTTCATGACGGCCTCCACCATGGATCCCTGATAATAGTCAAGATGTGCCGGGATATCCCCCAGATGGGCAATCCAGGGCGTTTTTACTTGTGCAGTCACCGTTCACGTCTCCTAAAACCAGAATTCTGACGGTCAGTCAGACACATTATTTCTATTATAGGACATGGAGCCGGTTGTGTCCACGTATTTTTGCGCCTATGTCCTAAAGCAAAGCGTTTCCTGCCAAAAGCCTTCCCCTTGAGGGGAAGGTGTCGGCGAGAGCCGACGGATGAGGTGGAGCAAAAGAGTATTCGTATTAACAAACACCTCATCCATCGCGAGCGGTCCCCCTTCCCCTTGAGGGAAAGGCGATTTTTTTATCGTTGGCATTTCAAAGGAGTTACTATATACTAAAAAGGAAATATTACACAGAATCAGAATGATTTGTGTTTTCTGAATCGTATTAACTGCAAGGGGGTGATGACATCAGCGAGCAAGGCATTGTATCGGCATCGGCGAATACTGTGGTGGAATTGTACGCCGATATGATTTACCGCATCGCCTATCATGCTCTCAAGCAGAAGGCCGATGCCGAGGATGTTACACATAACGTACTGCTTCGTTGGCTGGAAAATGCGCCCGTATTCACGAACGCCACGCATGAAAAGGCCTGGTTTATCCGGGTAACGGTGAATGCCTGCAAGGATGTGTACAAATCGGCCTGGTATCAGAGAACAGTTGCTCTGGAGGAGAATCTTTGTCTTCAAAGAGAGGCGTCTTCTCCTTCGTTGCTCGATGAGGTCATGGCGCTGCCGTCGGATTACAGCGTGGTCATCTACTTGCATTACTTTGAGGGGTATCGTGTACGGGAAATTGCCAGGCTGTTGGGAGAAAATGAACGGGCGATTCAATCCCGCCTGTATCGAGCGCGCCAGCAGTTGAAACTTCGATTGGAGGAAAAGGACAATGTTTGATTGGTTCAGAAAGCATAGGCACGCACGTCCGGATTTTCGTCTGTATCGCAAACAGACACAAACACAAATGCAATTGTCCGATGAGAAAAAAGAAGAATTGACGCAAATCTTGAATCAACAGGCAATTGCAGACCCTATGCTGCAAGACAGTTCCAGCAGCATTTCCCCGGAATCCGACCATGCGGTTCTGCAGCCGTATTTTCCTGAGAAGAAGGAGGACACGCGTCATACAGACGCTCCGCGCCGGTTGCTCCGTTGGGGAGCGCTTGCGGCAGCGCTCGCGATTATATCCATCGCGGCCGTAACCGTGCTTCCGTATCTCCAGGGGATACGAGCCGCCAATGGTACGGACGAATCGGACACAGCAGTCTATTATCCGACCATGACTGACGTTCCCATCATGACAACAGCTGTTAATACAACGTTGGCACCCGTACCCTCGGGTGAGGGCGTACAGGTCAGCACCAGACCCGTGACAACGGCGACTTACGCGTTTACTCCTGATCTCAATCGTATACGTTGGTGCATAAATTTCAACTATAACGCGTCGATTATCCGTGGCCTGAGCGAAGGGACGCTTTCAAAGCAGGAACAAACAACGCTGGAGAGTGAGCTGAATTATTACAGGAATCTGCAAGGCGGGCATGTGGTGTTTTCAGATGACGATCCGACGGTCATGGGAGACGCTGCCGCGATAGCCAAGGCGAAGGAGTATATTCAGCAGCTGTTTTCGTATACGGTGCCGGAGGATGCGCAGCCAACGATCCTTCGCTATGATTTCAGACAGTCGCAGTCCAATGAATACCTCCAATGGAATCGATATTACGGGATATCGTTTGAAAATGGCGAGAATTGCTCCTATGGCGTGAATGTGGATGCGGAAAGTGGCCGATGCATGGGGGGTGGTATGATTGATTTGCCCGATCTGTCTGCCCAGGTATTTTATGACTACCCGCCGGACGAGGTCGTTAGCCGCATGCAGTCACAGGCCAAACAGTTTGTTGTGGATGCGGAGCTGTTCCCGGATTCGACGTGTGAATACGTTTGTTCTGAAATGCAGGCTTTTAATGATTTCCCCGAACCGGTGTCCGAGATGCAGACAGAGGTCTATTTGGATAACGGGTATATTGTAGACGTTCACCAGGGCTTTGCTGAGGGCACACGCTTGTATTTCAATGTTTTCCCCTCTCATGGATTCAAAAACTGAAACACAAGAGCACCAAAAAATCCACCGGCGTGTGCCGGTGGATTTTTGTATAAATAGGGTTATATTGTTATTGCTGTGAATCCTGCGACTCCTGCCTTGCCGGAGGATTGCGCAGCACCTGTCTGGCCTGACGCACCTCACTAAGACGCTGAGCGATGGCTTCTTCCGTACGCCGGAGAAGATCCTCAGAGAAGTCGTTGGCACCCTTGCGCATTTCACGTGATTTCTGTTGCGCCTGTGTCAAAATCTCGTTGGCTTTTTGCTGAGACTGGCGGACAATCTCCTCTTGGGCGACCAAACGGCGGGCGCGTTCCTCAGCCGTACGGATAATGCCCTCCGCCTCATGCTTCGCCGTGGATACAATGTCGGCGCGGTCGGCAACGATCGCTCTGGCCTGACGCACCTCGCTGGGCAGATTGGCGCGGATATCGTCCACAATGTCGCGCAGACGATCAGCCTCCACAACACACTTGCCGCCTGACAGCGGCAGACTCCACGCTTTTTCCAGCATATCGTCGATTTGTTCCAGCAATTCTTCAACCGTCATGTGAAACGCATCCTTTCTATCACAAAGTTCGGAAATGGCCCTCTGGGTACAGAGCACACCGCCGCTGTACTCCAGCGGGAATAACCGTTCTTCCATTGCTTGTTAGGGGGTTTGACTCGCTTCTTTTAGCTCCTGAACTTTTTTGAGAATATCTTCGGTGATACAGGTGGGTACAAAATCTGTGATATCCCCGTTGAGCTGTGCCACCTGCTTGACCAGGCTGGATGACAGGTACATATAGTCTGCCGAGGTCGTCAGGAAGGCCGTTTCTACATCGGGATTGAGCTTGCGGTTAGTTAGTGCCATCTGAAACTCATATTCGAAATCCGATAGGGCGCGCAGGCCTTTGACAATTACCGTCGCATGTTTTGTTTTCGTAAAATCCGCGAGTAAGCCGCTGAAGCAGTCCACTTCCACATTCTCCAACCCGGCAGTAGCGCGGCAGAGAAAATCCACCCGCTCCTCTTTCGTAAACATGGGCTGCTTGGAGGCATTGGTCATCACCACCACGATCACACGGTCGAAAATGGCCGATGCGCGGCGTATAATATCCAGATGGCCTAATGTAACCGGGTCAAAGCTGCCCGGACAGACTGCAGTTTTCATAATCAGGTTCATGCCCTTTCTAAGTCCCGTGCAGGGGAGAGGATATCATCGCCTTAGGCTTGCACGTCAGAGTCCGGCTGCGCCCAGCGATAAAGCCAGACATGGACGCGACCGTAGCGATAGGTGCGCGCAAGCGCATACTCGCCCACGTTTTCGGGTAAAACGATATCGCTGTCACTTTCGCAAACAATCACACCGCCGGGGTTCATACAGTTGACCGTGGCCCGCAGAGCCGGTTCCAGCAGCCCCGCCGTGTAGGGAGGGTCGAGAAAAGCGATATCGTAGCGGTCTTTGGTACGCGTAATATAGCCCATGGATTCCGAATTGAGAATCTGCACATTTTTGGAGAGCGAGGAATCTATACGGCAAACCTCGTTGAGGTTGCGGCGGATGATGGCGACCGCGTCGACATTTTTATCCACAAATACGCATCCCGCCGCCCCACGGCTGAGAGCCTCCAACCCCAACTGCCCCGATCCGGCGAACAAATCCAGGACAAGACGACCCTCCAGCTCAAATTGGATGGCGCTGAATACGCCTTCCTTGACCTTTTCCGAAGTGGGGCGGGTTTCCTCTCCCGGCAGTGTTTCCAGCCGGCATCCTCGCGCGGCCCCTGTGATTACTCTCAAACCAAAACGTCCTTTCCCAAGCACGGCAGCCGTGCATTACAACTGTTTATCTCGTTCGTAACTGGCGCGAATGGCATCGGCCACCGCTTTTTCAAAGCCATCCTTTTGCAGTGCACACACCCCTTCGATGGTGGTGCCGGCAGGGGAGCATACCTGATCAATCAGCGCGCGGGGATGTTCTCCCGTTTCCTGTAAAAGCCGGGTCGTACCCAATACCGACTGCGCTGCGATTTTCAGGGCGGTAGGCTTGGCAATGCCATAGCGCACACCGGCCTGAGCCAGTGCGTCTATGTACAATAACGTAAAGGCGGGGGAGCAGCTGGCCAAAGCGGAGTAGGCCGAAAACAGGCGCTCCTCGAGCTCAATGACCGCACCGACCGCCTCAAAAATCAGACGAACGATGCTTCTGTGGGCATCCGAAACCATGCCATTGCCGCAGAAGGCTGCCATGCCCTCGCCGACCTTGGCCGCAATGTTGGGCATCACTCGCACGATGGGCAGATCGTCGCCCATCGTTTCTTCAAGAAAGCTCAGCGATTTTCCCGCCGCAATCGAGATAACGAGCGGCGAATGGGTGTGCAGAGCGGGGGACAAACCAGGAAGCAGTGACGACAGAATCTGCGGTTTGACGGCCAGAACGACCGCGTCGGCCTGTTCGATCACGGTGACAGCAGCACTTGCCATACAAACGCCGCAATCGTCAAACAGCTGCATCAATTTAGCCGAATCCGTGTCATAAACCAAAATATCGCTGCCGCGAAAGCCGCCGGTGACAAGACCGCGCAGAATGGCGCTGCCCATATTTCCGGCGCCGATAAAACCGATTTTCATGGCAGGACCTCTTTTCTTATTATTGTTTCCCATTTTACCTGTATTCTCACGCGGTGTCAACAATTCGGCAGGGATATTTGTGAAATAATAGCTGGAAACAACGGATATTTCACCAGATCAACCTGTGGATTCATAAAGTCCGTTGTTCTTGAAATACTAAGAGCCAAGGAGGATGATACAATGATCAACGATGATACTATTGAACTGTTAAAAGAATGCAACGCGGGAATCAAAATGGGCGTTTCCTCAATTGACGAGGTGCTGCCCAAGGTGCAAAGCAAGGAACTGGAAAAAGTTTTGACGGATTCCAAGGAAAAGCATGAACGTCTGGGCAACGAAACACATGCGCTGCTCAATCAGTACGGAGACAGCGGCAAGGAGCCCCATCCCATGGCCAAAGGCATGTCGTGGCTCAAAACCAATGTCATGCTGTCCATGAATGAAAGCGACGCCACCATTTCCGATCTTATCACCGACGGCTGCAACATGGGTGTCAAATCCCTCAACCGCTACCTCAATCAGTATGAAGCGGCGGAGGAGAAGGTCAAGGACATTACCAAAAAGCTGATCAACACCGAGGAAAAGCTGGCCGTAGACATTCGTGCATATTTATGAGTCTGTTTGATCCCATCGGCTGTTGCGGCGCAGGATGTCTTTAAGCGTGGCGGGATCGATCGACTTGACGGACAATAGTGGACGGGGTGGCACTTCATGTGCGCCGAGGCTTTTTTCGTACCAGACGACATCGTGCCACTCCCCCAATTTGTAGCCCGTCTGCCGGTAGACGCCCAGCACACGAAAGCCGAGAGCTTCGTGCAGACGGCAGCTGCTGTCGTTGGGAATGGATATCACTCCATAAGCGTTCTGTACGTGCTGGAGCTCCAACAGCTCGAGCAGACAGCGATAGAGCGCGCTGCCCAATCCCTCGCGCAGATGCTCACGGTGAACATAAACCGACAGCTCGGCGTTCCACTGGTAGGCCGCCCGCTCCATTGCGCGATGGGCATAAGCATAGGCAAGAATGACACCATCTCGTTCACACAAAAGGTAGGGATACTCAGCCGAAATGGTTTCAATGCGCTGACGAAATGCTTGCAGCGACGGCACCTCGTATTCAAAGGTCACGGTCGTATCGGTAATATAGGGCGCATAGATGCGAAGAAGTGCCGGTGCATCGTCGAGAGTTGCCTGTCGAATGGTAAAAGACTGCATACTGGTCACGTCCGTTTACAAAATGCTGTTTTTCTTGATCAGTATAGCATATAGACGGCGCAAATCCAATCGTTCGTTGCTTTTTAGCGCTGGATTTATTAAGTTGTCAAAAGAATTCCAAAAAAGAGGGCTTGACAAGCGGTTCAAATACTGTTACACTTTAAAGTGTAAAATCGTATGAGAGGAGAGCGGACATGAGCAATCGGATGACAATGGTGCATAAAGCTTGGGACCATCGATATCCCCGTTATACGTTCCTGAACGACGGCTGTTCGGGTTGTTTGTGCTGCTCTCGTTTGGCTGCTTATCGGCTTTAAGCCGAACGGTCGGAGAACATCCACCGGCAGGCCGCGAACAGCGGTGCTGCCGGTTTTTTGTTGTAGAAAGGGAGAGTGTGAATCGTGATTGTAATTCTCAAAAACGGCGTCAGTGAGCAAAAGGTCGATGAGCTTGTCCGCCAGATTGAATCAAGGGGGTTGTCCTGCCACCGCAGTACGGGTGCTCACACAAGTCTTGTGGGCATCATCGGCGATACCTCCACAATGGATATCGACGCGCTGCGCGCCAACGATATGGTGGAGGATGTCAAGCGCGTTTCCGAGCCATACAAGGCGGCCAACCGAAAATTTCATCCGGATGACACCATTGTGAGTGTGCCCGATACGCAGGGAAAGGAGGCCAAGCTCGGGGGAGGCTTCTTTAGCGTGATTGCCGGGCCTTGCTCGGTGGAAACCGAAGAGCAGATTGTGTCGGTGGCGCGCGATGTCAAGAAAAGCGGCGCATCATGCTGCGCGGCGGCGCTTTTAAGCCCCGCACCTCGCCCTATTCCTTTCAGGGGCTTCACGCCGAAGGACTGGAGCTGCTGATGATCGCCAAGCAGGAAACGGGACTGCCGATTGTCTCCGAAATCATGGATCTTTCCCATCTGGAGCTCTTCCGAGATGTGGATGTGATTCAGGTGGGGGCTCGCAACATGCAGAATTTCGAGATGCTCAAGGCGCTCGGGCACTGCGGAAAGCCCGTGTTGCTCAAACGCGGACTGGCCAATACATTGGAAGAATTTTTGATGAGTGCGGAGTACATTCTCGCGGGGGGTAACAGCCAGGTTATTCTGTGTGAGCGGGGCATCCGTACGTTTGAAACGATGACGCGCAATACGCTCGATATTTCGGCCGTGCCCATGCTCAAGCATTTGTCTCATCTTCCGGTTGTAGTCGATCCCAGCCATGCGACGGGCATTCCCTGGCTGGTGGAGCCTCTGTCCAAGGCCTCCATTGCGGCGGGAGCTGACGGACTGATGATTGAGGTGCACAACGATCCGAAATCGGCACTTAGCGACGGTGCGCAATCCTTGACACCCATCCAGTTTGAGGGCGTTATGAAAAAGGTGACGGCGCAGCTTTCGTTTGAAGGGAAAAAGTAGCGCCAAGCCTTGCTTTTTCTAACAAAATCCATCTTAAACAGCCGTGCCTTTGTGGTGAAACTCGGCTGGTTGTCCTAGGCCTGGCGGGAGCCCAATCGGGGTTCCCGTTTTTCTTTTTCAGCACGCGGGCAAAAATAATGAAGTCTGTTTACAAGGATTCGCGGTTGTGTTATAATGCTCGTGCTTTCATGAAAAAGGCAATAAAGGAATAAAATACATAGATCGGCAATGGGATTTTCAACCGTGAAAACACGCTTAAAGAAGGCAGTTTTATGAAATGGATACCCGATTATCTGGATAAAAGTGCGTCCGATTTTCCGGATAAGACGGCGCTGATCGATGAAACCGGAAGTATGACATATGCCACGCTGGCACTGTGTGCGCGCAAGGTTGGCTGTGCGCTTGCACAGCAGAGCGCCGCAATCAAAAAGCCGGTTGCTATATATATGCATCGCAGCAATCGCTGCGTGGCAGCGATGTTGGGCGTGGCCTACAGCGGCAACTTTTACGTGGTGATTGATCCGCAGATGCCGACAGAGAGAATCCAATACATTTTTGATGTTGTTCATCCCTGCGCCATCCTTACCGAGCAGTCCATGCTAGCCAAAGCGCAAGCTCTGGACTTTGACGGATGCGTGCTCGTGTATGAGGAGCGGATGGCCACAGTCCCGGATACGGCCTTGTTGGATGAAATTCGCCGCAGCATCGTCAGTACCGATTTGCTGTACTGCCTTTTCACGTCAGGCTCCACGGGTGTGCCAAAGGGGGCAGCTGTCAGCCATGCCAACGTCATTGCCTACATGCAGTGGGCGGTGGAGACCTTTTCGTTTACAGCGGATACCGTTTTCGGCAGCCAAACCCCGTTTTATTTCAGCATGTCGGTGACCGATCTCTTCAGCACGATAGGCACGGGAGCGACCATGGTCATCATCCCCAAGAAATTCTTTGCCTTTCCCGCAAGGCTTGCCGAGTACATGAACCGGTATGAAGTCAACACCATCTATTGGGTGCCTTCCGCCTTGTCCATCGTGGCTAATCTGGATCTGTTTAAATATGTTAAAATCCCTTCCATCCGTAAGGTTTTGTTTGCCGGCGAAGTGATGCCGGTGCGCCAGCTCAACTACTGGATGCGGGAGTATCCCCATGCTCTTTTTGCCAATCTTTTCGGCCCGACCGAGACAACGGATATTTGTACGTATTACATCGTCGACCGGGAATTCACCGATGGGGAAACCCTTCCCATCGGCAGAGCCTGTGACAACTGTGACGTGATGGTGCTCAATGAACAGGGGCAGGCATGCGCTGTCGGCGAGGAGGGGGAGCTGGTTGTCCGCGGCCCCTTTGTGGTCTGCGGCTATTACAACAACCCCGACAAGACGCGCGAGGCCTTCGTGCAAAACCCGCTGAATGCCGCTTATCCTGAGCTTGTGTATAAAACCGGCGATCTCGTGCGAACCAACGAACGCGGGGAACTGCTGTATACAGGACGCAGGGATTTTCAAATAAAACGCATGGGCTACCGTATTGAGTTGGGTGAGATCGAAGCGGCCGTGATGGCCAACGAGGCAGTGGAGGCGGCGGTGTGCGTCTTTGATACGTCAAAGGATAGGATCGTCCTCATTTATCAGGGCAAAGCGTCAAAGGAATCGGTTTCTGCCACGGTACACAGCCGCCTACCTGCGTATATGCTGCCCACTCAGATGATCAAGACAGCCGCATTGACCCGCAACAGCAATGGAAAAATCGATCGCGCATGGCTTAAAAACCACTATACAGAATTGACAGGAGACGAAAGCCATGGATAAACTGCTGGAAATTCTTAAGGAAATGAAACCGGGCGTGGATTTTGAACACGAGGCCAATCTTGTGGACTCGGGTATCCTGGACTCTCTGTCCATTGTGATGCTGGTGTCGAGACTGCGCGATGAATTTGATGTGGAGATCACCCCCTTGGATCTGGTACCCGAGAATTTCGAGTCTGTGCAGACCATCTATGAGCTGATCAACCGCCTGGACGACTGAGGGGATTGCTGTGTCGTATTCATCCTATTGGTATCTGCTCGTTTTTTTGACTATCGTTTTTGCCGTCTACACGCTTTTCCCGATGCGTGTCAAATGGACGGTGCTGCTTGCCGCGAGCCTGCTCTTTTATTTGCTGTCGAGCGGCTATCTGCTTGTGTTTGTGCTGGTGTCCTCG
>JAEZJA010000246.1 GCA_023415895.1 Bacillota bacterium | reverse complement strand
AACGGTATGAACGGCATGGGGCATGGCGTGCTCAGAGCGGGCGGCAACATTGTGGCCAACTATATTGAAAATGCCGATGTGGTTGCTCAGGGGGATGTGTGTGCCGATGTGCTGATGAACTGCCGTGTCGAATGTGAGGGGAACTTAGTCCTCAGGGGCAGACGCGCACAGTTGATTGGCGGTCGCTCTTACGTGGCACGAAGAGTCATCGCCAAGAGCGTTGGCAATGAAGGCCATACCAAAACCGAGGTCATACTGGACTCATCTGCTATCCATACGATTTTCACCTCTGCACAAGGTGCGCAGTCGCAAGACGAATTGCAGAAGAAAATTGATGAGCAGGAGGCGGCTCTCTGCGAAATCCAACAAAAAATTCATAATTTTGAAGAAAGCCAGAAAGGGGAATCCCGCCTCAGCCCGGCAATGGTCAACAGCATTTTAAAAACGGCTGTTGCCAAGAGGGAAGAACTGTCCACGTCCATCAAGGAACTTCAGCATCAAATCAGCCTTCTGCAGCAGCAGGACGCCGAGCTATCGGAATATTGTGTGGTGGCCTCCAGCCGCCTGTATCCCGGCGTCAGAGTTCAGATTGGGCCGCATAAACTGAATGTTGTGGACGAATACAGCTGTATGAAGCTGGTGGCTGGGTCACAGGGGATCGAGTTTACACCGGCTGTGCGTTCGGACTACGAATGAGGAAGCGTTCGCATGCAGCGAACCAACAGAGAGAGGGGAAACCAAATATGGCAATTCAACAGCTTGAGCATTTAAACGATGTCCAATTGGATGTTTTAAAGGAGATTGGTAATATCGGAGCCGGCAATGCCGCAACTTCACTGGCTGGGCTGCTGAACGAACAGGTCCATATGACACTGCCGAACGTCCGCATTGTGGATGTTAACGAAGCGGTGACTCTCCTCGGAGGGCCGGAAAATGGGGTTGTGGGGATTCTCTCCAGACTTTGGGGTGACGTAGAGGGAATCATGATGTTCCTGATTGAGCCGGATTTTGCCCAATCCGTTCTTAAGTGTCTGTTGGGGGAGGTTGCTCAGTGTGAGCGGCTCACAGATATGGAATTGTCGGCGATAACCGAGGTGGGGAATATTTTGATTGCCGCCTATACCGGCTCGATTAGCACCCTGTCACAGCTGAAAATAAAGTCCTCCGTACCGGCGGTTGCCGTGGATATGGTGGGAGCCGTTCTCAGTGTCCCGGCGATTCAGATGGCGTCCGTTTCCGACAAGGTTATTTTTATACAGGACAAATTTGAGAGTGGGAAAGAATGCAAAACAGCCAATATGCTGTTTGTTCCCACCATCGAATCCCTGAACAAATTAATGCAGAATTTAGGAATTGAGTTATGAGGGATACCATCACCGTAGGCATATCCGATATGAAAGTTGTCAGATCCCCTGGTGTTCTTGTCACGTATGCGCTGGGCTCTTGTGTGGGTATTTGTCTTTATGACGAGCTGCTCAAAATTGCGGCGCTGGGGCATATCATGCTGCCAACCTATCCTCCGGACAGTTCTTTGGACAATCAACATCGCTATGCGGACACCTGTATTCCGCTGATGCTGCGCGAAATGGAGCGATTGGGGGCCAACCGTGCACGTATTCGCGCCAAAATCTGCGGAGGAGCAAAAATGTTTCAGGTTGAAGGAGATCTTTCATTCGGAAGCATCGGCTCCCGCAATGTGGAGGCGGTCAAAAAGGCGCTGGGGGAGTTTCGTATTCCTCTTCATGCGGAAGATACGGGTTTGAATTACGGAAGAACCGTGTTTTTTGATGCTGAAAACGGAACAATGACGGTTAAATCCTTTTCCAATGGCATGAAGATCCTTTAATCCAATTCAAACGGCATCCTCGACGATGGAGCGGGGAAACAGTTGTTCAGACTGCGCGGGCCGGACAGGGGTATCTTGCCGACGTAGACATACCCGGCATTATCGATACGGTATCCCCATTCCACGAGACGGATGAATCCATCGGCGATTTCCAACCCCGTTATGGCATGCGCACCAACACAGCTGCCGTCGTTGTAATAAGGCGGCTGTCCCGGCTGGGAAAAGACCGCATGATGGGTATGACCAGCAATCAGCATCTGGTTTTCTTCTTGTGCCCAATGGGCAAGCTGTGCTTCCACCGAAGCACCTTTGCTGCGATTGACAGAGGCACTGGTGGGATCATGAATGCCCAGAAGCTCCAGCGGCCTCCACAGATAACGAACTAGGAATCGACTGACCTTCCACAGACGGTCATTGATGATATCCCCCTGATGCCCATGCACCAGCAGAATGCCATTACCCGACCGCATGCGCAGAATTAGGGCTTCCTGGATGTGCAGGTTGGGAAAGAGGGGATAGCCCCGATCATCCGTATAGAACTGCTTTACCCATTTCTCTTTGCTTTTCACAATATCGTGGTTGCCATAGAGCATATACAGGCGGTGCCTTTTATCAAACTTTGACAGCAGGCGGAAGGTTTCCTCATGCGTTTGGCGTATAACGCGCATTGTGCGGTTTTCCCACAGTTCGTCGCCGTCGCCCAACTCAATATAGGTATACCCCTGCTTATAATACTCATTGAGAGCGGCAAGGTACACCGGACGGTTGGGCATGAAGTTATCCGACAGACTGCCGTCGCC
This sequence comes from Bacillota bacterium, assembly GCA_023415895.1. Taxonomy (GTDB): domain Bacteria; phylum Bacillota; class Clostridia; order Oscillospirales; family Acutalibacteraceae; genus Avimonas. The sequence continues at coordinate 3,233 of JAEZJA010000246.1, read as the reverse complement.
TCGGTGACAGTCGCTCATTAGAATGTAACGGGAGGCAGAGGTAAGGGGAAGCTCCTCGGCACTGCTTAGCAGTGCCCTCAAGCGGGTATCAACGGACACATTCGCACTCTCCTTTGATAATCCAACGAATATAGCCTTAAAAAGGGCAGGGTTTCACACCTGCCCTTTTTTGTGTTGTTTGCACTATTTGTTCTGGCTGTTCTTCATCTCGTCGAAATGCTGATAGACCGGCATGGTGCGACCGAGTGAGAGTACACGGCGGTATAGCTTAGGAGCCGCAGAGGCCAGCGCCCTCAGCTTCTGATCGGTGGTTGTATAGCCCTTGGTAAATTTTTGATAGCGACTGCAGAGGTACTTGTTCTTCAGCTGTGTCAGCCCGTCGGTCAGCTTGGTGCGCGTGATGGGTTGGGATGTATGGGGAGTGGCATAGATCAAACGCACCATGTTTTCGCGCACGCCGAACTCCCGGCTGCTATAGCCGGCCTTTTTGAGTGCGTTGACGAAGGCTGTGGCCATGGCCCGATTATTGAAGATGATCTGAATATGCATGGTCAGATCCGAGGGGTTTGCAAATTCGCCCAGCTTGAAGCCTGTCAGCCACCAGTGCTTGCCTTCACGCGTAAAAAAGCGTTTGCCGTCCTTGAGGATGGAAAAGGACAATTGAAGCAGCTCGCTGTCGGGCAGGGACTCGTACAGGGTGCCGGTGAAAAGATCGGGTACATGAATGTCATCGCTGTCCGTGGCGTACACGCCTAGCTCACCGCCAGCCGTCATGCCGTACTGACCCTTCCAGAACTCCACCAGCCAATGCTTTCCGCCATAGTCAAAGCGGATGGGTTCGCAGTCAATAATCATACTCAACGGTGCGCAGGCCTCATCGTATAACCGGCAGTAACCATATTGTCTTTGCCATGCATTCATCATGGAATAAAAAATATCTTGGTTGGCATCATAGGCAAAACCAGCCGATTGAATAACCTCCTGCCAATCTTGAGGAAGGGCGGGCAGCTGGTCAGCACTGGTGGAGGAGTTTTTGTTGCGGGTTAAGGGCAAGAAACGAAAAATGCAGTAAACGCCGGCAGCAAGCAGCGCACTGACCCCGCCGACAATCAGCAGAGGGAGGGTTATTTGTTGCAGGAAGCCGGCAGCCTGCGGGGCGATGAAGCTACCGACTTTGGCGAGAATCATACTGAGAAGCATCGTGAGGTCTCCATTCATACTTGTGGTAACCCATACTATTCCTTGCGTCAGGGTTGTGTGCATGCTCTAGGACGGGCGAACAACGGCATTCAAAAAATTTTACAGAGTTATAAAAAACTGGTTGACAAATCGTTTGAGAAGGCATATGATATTACTATCAAAGCAAAGGCGCTGTGGAAAAATCCACAGCGCCTTTTGTGTTGATGGGGGGTATCCTACCGCCGCCATCAGCACGTATGATAAGTTCAACCAATGACAAAGGGGTCAGATCTCATGCGGCAAAGTCCGCTGAGGGTCTGGCCCTTTTGTTATTGACGAGAGAGGAGGGAGGATATGACAACATACTGTTTACCCAGCAGGAAAAAGCGCCTGATCATCGCCGCGCTCTATGGCCTAGCAGGTCTGATCACCGCTTCGGGCGGCGCATTGACCGTTTACAGCCTGGTGTTTCCTGTGTACTTCCAGGTGCTGACCTCATCGGTTCACGGTGCGTTTTTTGGACTGGCGATCGGTTTTATCGGTTGGCGCAATCTGATGGCGCTTGGAAGACTCAAGCGAGAGTTGTACAAACCGACGTCGGACTTCTCATGGAGCCATTTCCGAAGCAGCGCATCGCATTCCCGGCGTCGCCGTTCGCACTAGTGACCAATTCGTTGTCCTCATTCCAACAAAATAACAGGGCTGGATGCAGATGCAGGCACAGCTCGGGAAAGGAACCTGTGTATGGTAAACCTTAAAAAAATCAGTCGGATATCGGTTTTATTCCTTGTCATCATTTTGCTGCTATCGTTGGCAGCTATCACGGCTTGCGCATCGGGCGCGGATGCTACGGGCAGCTCCTATGGAGGGCTCAGCGGGCAGGAAACGCTGAGTGATGTCGCAAGCACGGCCAATAAAGCCTCGTTGGGCGCGAATTATGTCTGGGTCATGATTACCGGTTTTATGATCTTTTTCTTCCAGTGCGGCTTTGCAATGGTGGAAACCGGATTTTGCCGTGGAAAAAATGCAGCACACACGATGGCTATGAACTTCATGGTCTTTCTGGTAGGAGCGGTAGGCTATTTTCTGATCGGCTTTGCGCTGCAGTTCGGCGGCTCGGGCGGCGGGGCAACTCTGGGAACGGATGGCTCGGTGCTGAGTTCCATGTTATCCATTCCGGGGCTGGGAGGCATACTGGGGTACAAGGGCTTTGCACTCACCGGTACCTACGATGCCGGAATTTATGCGCTTTTCTTCTTCCAGATGGTTTTCATGGATACAACCGTGACCATTCCGACGGGAGCAATGGCCGAGCGAGTCAAATATTCGGCCGTGGTCATCACCTCCTTCTTTATTTCTATGTTCCTGTACCCGTTGTTCGGCAACTGGGTATGGGGCGGAGGCTGGTTGTCGGCACTGGGTCGCAATTTCGGAATTGGCCATGGTGTTGTGGATTTTGCCGGTTCGGCCGTTGTGCATTCCATGGGGGGAATGATCGCACTGGCGGGCGCTCTTGTGATCGGCCCACGCATTGGCAAGTTTAAGAAGGACGGCACATCCCGGGCTTTTCCGGGACATAACATCCCCATGGCCATTATCGGTACCATTATTCTCTTTTTCTGCTGGTTCGCCTTTAATGCAGGTTCGACCATGTCGGCTTCCGATTTCCGCCTGTCGGTCGTGGCCACAAACACGATGATCGCCGGCGCCGTGGGTGGCTTGACGGCCATGTTCTTCATGTGGGTGCGCTATGGTAAGCCCGACCCCTCCATGACGGCCAACGGAGCACTGGCAGGATTGGTAGCCATTACAGCTCCCTGCGCGTTTGTCAACGGGATTTCCGCGTTTATCATCGGCCTGGTTGCCGCCTTTCTGGTGTGCATCGCCGTCCCCTTTGTGGAGAAGCGGCTCAAGCTGGATGACCCGGTCGGTGCCATATCTGTGCACTGCGTCAACGGCTTGTGGGGCGTGGTGTCGTTGGGACTGTTTGCCGATGGCACCTACGGGGATGGCATCAACGGCGTTGCGGGTGGCGTGGCCGGATTGTTCTATGG
>JAEZJA010000152.1 GCA_023415895.1 Bacillota bacterium | reverse complement strand
ATCAAAATCGTATTGATGCTTGGTCGGCTCCTTGGGCTTGGGCTCAATGTAGAAATCGCCGTCATAACCGATCGAACGGGCATAGTCCACGACTAAACGCATCAGTCTGGCCATATTCTCCTGCTCCAGACCCATATCGGTGTTAAGCAGCGTTTCATAGCCCTCGCGGCCGCCCCAGAACACGTAACCCTTTCCACCGAGCGCATGTGTGATCTCCACAGCCTTCTTAATCTGCGCCGCCGCGAAAGCAAACACATCCGCGTTGGGTGCCGTTCCCGCTCCGTGCATATACCGCGGATTATTGAAGCAGTTGGCCGTGCCCCACAGCAGCTTTTTGCCGGTCTTCGCCATGAGGTCTTGTAGCAACAGGGTCATTTCATCGAGTCGGGCGTTGCTTTCGGCGAGCGTACTCCCCTCAGGCGCAATATCGCGGTCATGGAAGCAGAAGTAATCGACGGACAGCTTCTCCATCAGTTCAAACGCCGCATACGCCTTTGCCTTGTACACAGCCATCGGATCGGTTTCACCGAAATCCTTGACAAAGGTGCCGCGCCCAAACATATCGGTACCGTCGCCGCACATGGTATGCCAATAGGACAACGCAAAGCGAAGCTGCTCGCGCATTGTCTTGCCGCCGATCATTTCATCGGGATTATACCAGCGGAATGCCATGGGATTGGTGCTCTTGGGGCCTTCGTAGGCAACCTTGGGGACGTTGACAAAAACCTCTTTCATTGCTATTCCTCCTATGTTAGTGTTAGGTTTATGTATTCGTGCACGTGCACGATCTTGCCCTATAGAATGCTCTGCCGCCAAGCCAAGGATTTTTTGGCTGACAGCAAAGCATGAAACAGAAAAGGCTGAGAGTGCTTTGCGCCTAACTATTGTATTTGGTCAGAATCTCATTGTCGGTGTACACAATTTCCTGTTCGGGACACTTGTGAAACAGCAATGTATCCAGCATCAGCTTCATCGCTTGGTATCCCTGACGATAGGGCTGCTGCCCGATGGTGGCCTGAACCGTGTTGTCCGCCAGCAGTCGGCGCGTTTCCCTGGTAAGATCGCAAGCCACAATGGACAAGGGGCGGGATGCGAGAGCACAGGCTGCCCCCACACCGCCGACCAGCCCTCCGGCACTGAAATACAGCGCGTTGATAGACGGGTCGATGCGCATGGCCATAGTCACCTGCTTGGCCGACAAAATATCGTCATCGTTGTTTTCAAGAACATCCACAATGTCCGCTTGCGGATATTCCGTACGTATTACCTCGGCAAAGCCGCTGACACGCTGCTGATGCCCCATCATTTTGAGCGAACCGGTCACCACCAGAATGCGGGCATGCCCCTGCGTAATGAGTCCCAGCATCTGCGCCGCCGTCTGGCCGCTGCGCACATAATCGCAGCCCACATACGCCATGCGGCGGCAGTTGTCAATATCGGAATTCAAAGCAATCACCGGGCAGCCGTCATCAACAAGCTGATTGAGTCGGGCGGCCACATCGGGGTGATTGATGGGCGTGATAATCAGCCCGCCCAAGGGCTTGCCTGAGGACACCATTTCCTCAATATGCCGAAGCTGCTCATCCGCCTCAAACCCCTTGGCCTCCTTGAGATGCATGACCACAGGAAAGTCAGAATAATCGTCACAGGCCGCCTGAAGTCCGACGCGTACATCATCAAAAAAGGGGTTATCGAGCGAATTCATCAGCACCCCGATGGACAACGGTTCGCGCATCACCAGCGCCTTGCCCGCCCGGTTGGGTACATAACCGTATTGCTTGGCCAGCTGTTCGATGCGCTCTTGAACCTCCGGGCTGACACCGCCGCGGTGATACAGCACGCGGTCCACCGTTCCACGGGAGACCCCCGCCAATTCCGCCAGCTGGCGGGATGTTATCGCCATGTGATCGCCTCCGTGCACGTGAACATTTACATCATCAGTATACTGTCGGGGGTGCGATTTGTCAATAGACTTTCAGGAAATAGAATGCGTTGCGACACCTTCTTTTTGAATTACACAACCTTGTTTCTTATCCTAACCGCTGAACCAGATTCACCCCCAGCGTGCCAAACTGGTACACCATAAACGAAACCAGCCAGGCGATCCCCGTCTGCATGACCGCAGAGCCGATGGCCCATTTGGTTGAATTCATCTCCCTGCGCATAGCCGAAAAAGCGGCAACGCAGGGCACATACAGCAGCACAAACACCAGAAAAGACAGAGCGGAGACGGGAGTAAAGACAGCTTGGAGCGTTGAAGTCATGGCGGCATCGGTTGCCGGGTTATAGAGAATGGTCAGTGTTCCGACCACCGCCTCCTTGGCAATAAAGCCTGACACCAGCGCAACCGACGCCTGCCAGAAGCCAAAGCCAAGCGGTGCGAACAACGGCGCCAGAACCCGTCCAACGCAGGCCAGCATACTCTGCCCCGTTTGTTCGGGCGAGAGCATTTGAAGGTGAAAATCAAAGGACTGCAAAAACCAGATGATGACCGAGGCCGCCAACAGAATTGTCCCGGCGCGCACGACAAAATCCTTAACACGCTCGAACATATGCATCCACAACGTCTTGAACGTGGGCAGACGATAGGGGGGCAGTTCCATCACAAAAGGCGCGTGTCCGCTTTTCAGAACCGTGTGATGCAGCAGCTTAGCCGTCAGTATGGCTACAACCATCCCCGTCAGGTAAATCCCCGTCACGATCAATGCCCGGTGATGGGGAAAGAAGGCGGCGATAAACAGGGCGTAAACGGGCATCTTGGCCGAACAGGACATAAACGGAGTCAGCAGGATGGTCATGCGGCGGTCACGTTCATTATCGAGCGTGCGCGCCGCCAAGATACCCGGCACCGAACAGCCGAAGCCCATCAGCATGGGCACAAAAGAGCGCCCGGACAGGCCGATGCGGTGCAGCAGCCTATCCATAATGAAGGCCGCGCGTGCCATATAACCGCTGTCTTCGAGTATGGACAGAAACAAAAACAGCAGCAATATCTGTGGAAAAAAGGAGACAATCGAACCCACACCGGTGATGATGCCGTCGCAAAGCAGACTGACCATCCACGTGGACGCTCCAGCGCCCAACAGGCATTGGCGCATCCACGGGGTAAAGTCCTTGGTGATCAGCGTGTCCAGACCGTCGGTTAAACTCGAACCGAGTGGGCCGAAGGTAACAAAGAACACCAGCGCCATAACGGCCGCAAACAACGGCAACGCCAGCCAGCGGTTGGTCACAAGGCTGTCCACCCGATCCGACCAGGTGCGTTCGCCCGGATCCTTTGACCGTTTGACACAACGGGCACACACACTGCTTATAAACGAGTACTTCTGATCGGCAACAATCATATCACGCTCGCCGCTGTGGCTT
>JAEZJA010000130.1 GCA_023415895.1 Bacillota bacterium | reverse complement strand
GCCGCTCCGCAAACGCCCAGCTTGGGGAAGCCACAGGTGCCAAAGATCAGGAAGTAGTTGAAAAGAAGATTCACGCAGACCGCAATCAGGCTTGTCACCATGGGGACGACCGTTTGGCCGCACTCGCGCAGCGTACCCGCATAGGCCTGTGTGAGCGAAAAGGGGATAAGTCCGATCACGATGACAAACAGGTATTGTTTGCCGAGCTCCAGCGTTTTGGCAAGATCACCCGTTGTGCCGCCTTCGTGCAGAAACAGATTGATCAGTGGCTCGTTGAAGAGCAAAAGCGTGGTGATGCCCACAAGGCTAATGATCACACTCGCGACAAGCTTACAGCGAAAGGTCTGGCGTACGCCTTCGTGATCCTGACGGCCCCAAAACTGAGCCGTGAAAATACCGGCTCCCGAAACCGCGCCGAATACGCAAAGATTGAAAATAAAGGTGAATTGATTGACAATGGATACCGCAGACATCTCTTCGGTGCCCAATCGCCCAACCATGATGTTGTCAAGCAGGTTGACAAAGTTGGTAATGCCGTTTTGGAGGATGATGGGAACGGCAATCAGCAGCACCATTTTATAGAATTGCTTGTTTCCGATAAACTTCTTCAGCATAAAGACCTCTGTGAGTTATTAAAAATATGTAGCTATTGTTGCTATGTAGCTATGTGGCGAAATGAATATTTTGCCATTATAGCATACGCTCTGGTCATGCGCAAGGGATGGGCGTGTAGAAATGTGGGATTTTACACGTTACACGTTATTTTTCGTTATTTTTGGTTGACTTGGTGCGGCGAGTATCCAGCTTTCCACGGAAGACAAAAAACCGTTGATAGAGGAATTCCGTAACGAAATTGAAGAGCAGCGTGGAGAAGTAGACAATGTCGTTTGCCGCAGGACTGGATGCAAAGCGAACCTCCACCAGCCAGTCGCCCAGGATGGTGGACAAGGGTGTGAACACGACATAATAAGCAAAGGTCTTGAGCATCGCCACGGGAATGTTGGCGGCAGACTGAAAGGTAAAACGGCGGTTGAGGGTGAAATTCCAAATGACGGAAGCAGCCAGCGCGGGCAGATAGCACGCCCAGTAGCCCCATGAGGGAATCAGGCCGAATACATAAAATAAGCCGGTCTCAATCAGCCCGGCAGAGACGGAAAACAGCGCGAATTTCACAAAACGCCCCAGCTCTTTGACGGGAGAAGTGCCGTTTGTTTTCATCTATTGATTCAAGTCCTTTCGGTTTTAGAATCCTCAAAGAGCAACTCCGGCCTGAGTATTTTCTCAAGCCGGAATTGCCCTTAATTCGTATCGTGATGTTTATTGCTGCGTGGGGGGCGTGGGTGGTTCAGGCCAGTTATCCTGTATCTTCTTGCGGCGGCGTCTTGTTGATACCCGCACAATCACGACGATGACACCGACAATCAGCGCTATCAGCAGCAGATAGGGCAGAGCGCTGACCAGCCAGACAAACAATCCGCGCAAAGCCTGACCGATATCGTACAGGTTGTTGGACAAATTCGTGCCGATTTGCTGCCACATGCCTTGTTCGCCCGGTTCGGTTACGCGCTTGACTTCGCGTATGTTCATTGTCACTGTGCTGTAGGCGACAAGGTTGTCATATTTTCGAATTTTCGCTTCATACGATTCCAAATCGGAGCGAACTTCGGTCAGCCGGCTTTGAATTTTTAAGATGGTGTCCAGATCCTTGGCGGATTCGAGAAGCTTGAGCAGGCTGTCCTGTTCGGTGCGCAGCGATTTGATCCGGCTTTCCATATCCACGTAATCCATCGTGACATCCTTAACGTCTTCCGACTTGCTCGTCACAATGCCCAAGGTGGAGACCTGCGCGGTAAAGGCGTCCAGTTGATCGGCGGGAATACGCGCGGTTACATTTGCCGAACGCATGGCGGTTGAGGTGTAGCTGTTTCCCGAAACACGGGACTGTTCAACATACCCGCCGCAGCTCTTGATCTGCTGCTGCAGCTCCGTCATGAAGTCGTCGAAGCTTTGCGTTTCAATGCCCATTTCGGCATTTTTGATCAGCTTGCGGGCATCCAGATCGGTATTTCCGACATCGGTTTCGGTTTGGCCGTCGCCAGCCGATTCGTTCTCTGATTCCTTTGCGGTATCAGCGGCTTCCCCAACGGCGCCGTTTCCGTAGGTCTGTGGTGACTTTGTGGAGCCGGAATTACTCTTGGCTGCACAGGAAGCGGCAAAAAAACAGCAAGCCAACGCCAGCGCAACACAAATGAGTCTCCTCTTCAAGATGATTCCCTCCTCGATATCATTCTAAAAACGTCCGCTATGGTCAGTATACCATAGCGGACGTCGGTTGAACAGTTACAGATTTGAAGGATTTTCCACATCGGATGATGGTATCTCGGAGGATGGATCGTCCGGCGGTTGCACATCGCTAGGCTCATCACTCTCCGTGCGTGCCCCGGGATACAGGTGGTACAGGTCAAAGTCGAAGTCTTCTTCGGATGTATTGGTCACTGTCAGTGCAGGATCAGAAGCCTCCTGTTCGGAGAACACCGATGCCTCGGCGGCCAAGCGGGCAGTACGCAGGTTGCGGCGGCGGTCGATGATGGCCGTCATCGCCAGATACAGCAGCAGAGCACCCAAAGCGGCCAGGGAGAGGAGCGCTCCGCTGCGCAGCCCGGGGGTAGTGTAATCGAAGCGAATGGAGACATCCTGTTGAGCGGGACAAAGCACTGCCATGAACCCCACGCCGGCTTTTACGATGTCAACAGGCTGTCCGTTGACGGTAGCGCTCCAGCCCTCCTCGTAGGGTACGCTGAAAAAGACGAGATTGTCCTTGGTCAGGGAGATCGTGGCGGAAAAGCCCCGGGAATCTCTTGAAAAGGAGGAGCAGGCTTGGGCACGGCGGTCAAGGCAGTCGGCAAAATAGCCTTCCTGGCTGAAGTCTGCCCGGTAATAGGCACCGGAATCGAAGAAGGAGGGAAGCACAGAAGAATAGGTTTCGGCATCCTTGTCCTCGAGCACAAGGGCTTTGAGCAGAGACAATTCCCGCGTTGAGGTGGCTAGGCTGTCGTATTCGCTGCGGGTCAAATAATAGTCATAGGTAAAGCCCAAGGGTACATAATACTGATTTTCATAGATCAGGAAACCGTTTTGCGTGTCATAATACTGCCAACCGGGCATGGCCGTGGTGGCAATGCCGCTGTCGTCGGTTTTAGAAAAGAAGCTATCATCATCCTTATAGACGGTGTTGTCGTCGTTGGTGTAATCAAACAGCCAGCGTACCGATGTCAGGCCGCGCAGCGCGTAATGGGTGGTGTTGGGACGCGATCCGACCGAGCGATCGACGCCGATGGTAGGGTAAAAATCCATAACCGAGCCGGGGACAATGCTCTGAAACGCCTGAATAGTGGGCATTTTCCAGAACATGCCCATGTTGTCCATGGCGTTGTTGAAATCCACACGTACCGTATCCGTGCCCTCGGTTTCGGGCAGGCTGATCGAGCCTCCCTTGTTAATGGCGCGGTCAATGACAAAATTTGACGTCACGTTGCCTTGCACCTTGCCCGCACCAATGCTGTACCAGCCGAAGATCAACATAACGGCCAACGTGATGCCCAGCGACCATCTGCGGAACACCCGATGATCGCGGCGGTGCAGCGAGATGAGCAGGGCGGTCAGTATAAAGCATACAGCCGCAAAGGCCACAGCGATAAAGAAGAGCTCGGGATATTCCCGGTTATACAGTCCGAAGGTGAGCTTTCCGGTTTTTTCGTCGGGCTTCCACGAGGTCGGCAGCAGCCCGATGGCGAGAGCAAAGGCAGCGGTGATGCCGCCCGTCCATCCCAAGGCACGTTTCCAGTTAACAGCTACCTCGTCGGCCTCATCCATGGTTTTGACCGTTGCCATGGCAATGAAGA
>JAEZJA010000122.1 GCA_023415895.1 Bacillota bacterium | reverse complement strand
TTCTCCTGGTCGGGATTATAGCCACCTCTATGACCGCGGGGGCGGTAGTTTCGCTATACCTTCCAGCGCTTCCCGCAGGTTTGGCATACGGCCTCGGAATGGGTTTTTGATTTTGTTTTGCTGTTCGTTATTAACGGAATAATGAGAATTAAACCTAAAGTGAAACAGGCAAGCAATAACCACCCACACCACGCCAAACAGCCACGGTGTTTTGTTTTGACATTGGTAACAGCTTGGACTATCACATTATTGCTGCCGCACTTGGGGCATCTCATGCCTCTCTGCTGCGCCGGCTGCTGGTACGGCATCGGTTGTTGATATACCGGTTGCTGATATACGGGTTGCTGGGTCGGCTGCTGCTGAAGTCGCACTCCGCACTTGGAGCAAAACGCCACGTTATTCGGTACCTGAGCACCACAATTTGGACAGACCATTCTTCTAATCTCCTTTTACCTCTGTTTGCATTTTAAGACAATAGCGCATCGTGTTTTCTAGGAAAGGGTACTTTCCGTGACATTCTCATACAGCCGTTCGCCTCTGGTCCAGGCGGGCGGCTAATTTTTATATCTCACGAACGACCAGTTTCGGAATTCCCATAACGCTATAGCGCTTCAGATCTTCCCCTTTAATTATTTTAGGCTGGTATTCTGGATTTATGGGTATTAGCTTCATCCAGTCCTGGCCCTCACCATATTCAACTTTTTTAAGTGTGGCACTGCCATCATGGTATCTCACCAAGCCTATATCGCCACTGCGATTAAGAGTCGATTGCCGGAGGATCATAACGATATCCCCGTCCATATATAACGGATACATGCTATTTCCAGATATCGTGAGGACTATAAAATCTGTTGGCGGTCTCCCGTGAAGATACGGCACTGGTATTTCCACCGTGTCCCCACTCCAATTTTCTTGGTCCATGCGTTCATGCCCGGCAGCCATCTCGCGTATTACCGGAAACGTAACAACGTTTTTTGTGACGGTAGGATCATATTCTCCTCGCGAAATATCATAGTCTGATTTTTCATCGTTGAGCATGTTATCCAAATTAACCCCAAGCTTTTGGCAATACTTCGCTGCAACGCTTATTTTAGGCGTTGTCTGCCCTAATTCGTACCGGCTAATCACTTGCTTCGATGTATTAAGCATATCTGCAAATTCTTGTTGCGACATATCCTTTTCTTTTCTTATCTGTTTTAGCTTCTCACCGAAGGTCATCGTTAAATCCCCTTTCGTTTGGTATTATATCATGTGCGTGTCACTGATTCAATGACAATTCAAATGTTTCTAAAATTTAGTCACACATCTGTTGACATAATCTGAAGATCATGCTATTCTTTAGGTATCACGAAACATTGCTATTAGCGAGAATAAAAAATGCCCGCAAACCCGCACAATTGCTAGGTTTACAGGCATTTTTCAATGGCCCGCCCGGAGGGATTCGAACCCCCGGCCTTCAGAATCGGAATCTGCTGCGATATCCAGCTTCGCCACGGGCGGACATGGATGCTCTATTCAGACGCATAGGATATTCTACACCGAAACGCGGTCTTTTGCAACCCCCAATTTCATACCGCAATGCGTAGTGGGTGTCGGTTGAGAATCCACCAAAACCCGTTCGTAGATAAGGTGATCTTTGGCAATGTTACTGCTTGACGAATTCTGTCAATCAGTGTATGATGGTCAACAGTGGTGATAACCACCTAAATTTAATATGCTGTCTTCGGGGCGGGGTGAGATTCCCCACCGGCGGTAATGCGGCGCAAGCCGACAAGCCCGCGAGCCGATGGAAAATTCGGTTGACTCCGGTGAGATTCCGGGTGATTCGCTTCCAGCGATGAGGTTTGAAGGGTCGATTCCTTATGAACGGCTCTTTATTCTGCCGACGGTTATAGTCCGGATGAAAGAGGACGCACGCAACTTCTCTGAATTTGCGTACGCAAGCCCCCGCGCTGTTGTAGCTGCGGGGGCTTTTTCTCGGATGAGGCGCACAAATCTAACTCTGTGCTTCTTATCCCGGGCAGCAAGAAGGAGAAACGCATAATGACAAAAACCCATCTAATTCGTCTCGTACTCATGGCCATGCTGGCCGCCATTTCAATTGTTCTCGTCGCGCTGATTCAGTTTCCCTTGCTCCCCTCGGCGACCTTCTTGAAATACGATATGGCCGATGTTCCCGTTTTGATCGGCACCATGCTGTTTGGCATTGGCCCCGGCATCACCATCCTGTTTCTCGTCTCCTTAATTCAGGCCTTCTTTTTGGGTGGGGACGGTTGGATCGGATTTGTTATGCACTTCTTGGCATCGGGCGCAATGGTCATTATTATTGGCGCGTTCTATCGACGTTTTCACAAATGGCCGCAGACCTTAATCGGCATGGGTCTTGCATCGGTCGCCCGCGCGCTTGTGATGATTCCCATGAACCTGATTCTCACTCCGCTGTTTATGGGCGCGACTTTGACGCAGGTGGTCGCCATGATTATTCCTGTGCTTCTTCCCTTTAATCTGCTCGTGGCTGTACTTAATTGCACACTAACGGCGCTGCTGTTTAAGGCACTCACCCCTTTTTTAAAAAAATCAGGTTTGTTGGCGCAACCAAATCCGCTTTCATATAAAAACGAGAGCTAACTTCCACTGGCTTTTTGTTGACAAGGCCGTGTATCGTTGCTATAATAAATAGCGAAAAGTGAATAATTCCTTATCAAGAGTGGTGGAGGGGACAGGCCCGATGAAGCCCGGCAACCTGCGGGAATCGCAAGGTGCCAATTCCTGCGGCTTGTGCCGGCAGATGAGGTGGTAACGCGCCGTGCATACTGCAACGGTGCGTTTTTTATACCCGCAATACTTCTGCTACCCACGTCAATACACGCGTGACATCAAGAAAGTGAGGAAACCAAAATGATAAACAAACATTTTTTTACTTCGGAATCTGTAACCGAAGGCCATCCCGATAAAGTGTGCGACCAGATCTCGGATGCGGTTCTGGACGCCATCATTGACCAGGACAAGGAGGCGCACGTCGCCTGTGAGACCATCGCAACCACAGGACTGGTGTTGGTCATGGGAGAGATTTCGACCAATTGCTATGTCGATATTCCGAAAATTGCTCGTCAGGTAATTCGCGAAATCGGCTATGACAATGCCGCGCAGCATTTTGACGGCAACACCTGCGCTGTTTTGACGGCTATCGACGAGCAGTCGCCCGATATCGCGATGGGCGTCAATGAAGCTTTGGAAATCCGTGGTCACGCTGGTTCGGATTATGACCGAATCGGTGCGGG
>JAEZJA010000109.1 GCA_023415895.1 Bacillota bacterium | reverse complement strand
GCGTAGGCATCGGTCTGGCCATGGCCAAAAGCATCGTTGTCGCCCAGGGCGGCGATATCACTGTCAACACCCGCAAGGGCGAGGGCACGGCGTTTACCATCCAGTTCTATAAAGCGGTTGTGTAAGGGTTGATAACAAAAGAAAGCCGGTCTTCCTTTTTTGAAGGATGACCGGCTTTGTTCCTGCTATTTTAAGAATACCGCAGATCAACGATGGTCATTTTCCCATTCTGAGAGACAACGATGCGGTTTTCGCCGATACCCAGATCAATCTGATCGTTGTCATCCACAGAGAGGGAAGGTTCTATCACCAGCGTCCCCTTTTCATCCATCAATCCAAGTTTCCCGTCCAGTATGACCGGTGCCAGACCATCACAGAACCCGCCGATTGCTTTAAAACGATTCGCATTTAGGATATTGCCGCTCCTGTTCAGCAGTTGGCAGCGCCTATCGCTGTCAGTGTCGTTACCCGCATAGGAACACCAGATATAGTCCCCGTCAACATCCGCGTTTTTGCAGTCATCCGACAAAACCACTTTGACAGTTCCCTGCCGGTCGATCAGAACTTTCTTATGTTCTCCTTTGACCAATGAAACAAACGCCAGCCCATCCGTAAACCCGCCGGGTTGCTCATAGCTGGCTTCGGTCAAATGCTTTCCGCTGTCATCCAACAGCCCGAAAAGACCACCCTCTTCGTAATACATGCTCAGATCCGTTTCCTGACTGACCGGAGCCACTCCAGCCCCAACCTCTTTGCCGGTTGTGTCAATATAAACCCATGTGTTATCCGCTTTTTGTACCAATGCACGCCCGTTGCTGTCAAAAGGCTGGGCAAAAGTGTATGCCGTATTGCCTAGCAGCTTGCCATCCTTGTCAACATACGCATACTCTGAGCCATTTAGTTTCTCTTTTAATAAAATAATAGCAAAGCCGTTCTGAAACGGGCGGCAATAGGCAGTATCAATGGCGATATCGGTTTGTATCACGGTTTGCAGCGTCACCGTCTTGCCGTTGATTGTGCCTGTCACAGAAGCAGGCAAAGATACCGTGGAAGCCGCCGAAGGAGCCGCCGTTGCGGTCGTGGTACTGGTGCCGGTTGTGGAGGGTGTGTGTTGCGTGGCACAACCACTAACTATAGCGGTTATTGCAAGTGCTAAAGCCATAAACCCTGCAAGTCCGCTGGGATGTTTCATGGCATTCCCTCTTTTCTTCTGCAATTCAAAATAAGTTTGATAAGTTTGATTCAGCCGTTATAGTACTATTTATACCTTATATCATTATATTCCATCATCGAAGCGAAACAAGTCCCGACGCATCAATGGTTGATATTCGTTGATTTTGCGATAGTATTTCGATACTATTTACGATTGTATAAGCGGGCTCTTTATCATTGATGGATTTGCTCGCGGTGAAACTGTCAAAGTGAAATAACGAATGAGGTATGATCATACTCAGACGATCATACCTCATCCACCGCAAGCGGTCCCCCTTCCCCTCAAAGGGGAAGGCTTTGCTCAGGGATTCGCGTTACCCGATTTTCTTCGCATCCGCGGTTGTACTCTCAATGCGGCGGACGATATAAGGAATGACCTCGTCCTTGGAGATGCCCAGTGCAAAGGCAAATTCCTCCGTGATAATCTTTTCGGCCAGTGTCAGAATCTTCAGATCGCTCGCGTAAAACTTGCGTTTCTGACCTTCCACATCCACCTTATGCATGGACAGCACCTTGACCAGCCACAGAATCTGCGCCCGGTCACCGTCCGCCATGATCTGTTCAAACTTTGAGGCCCGCAGCTTGCTGTCATCAACCCACTCGTTGCCCGACTCCTCGGAGGCGTCAATGATCGCATGGATTTCTCCGACCGACAGAATATGCCGCATTTCCGAAACCAGCGGGGATGCCACCGGCACAAAAATTTTCGTGTTCGCATTGTAAACGGATTGCAGAATATAATATTCCGCATTGGCTCCGCCCATCCGCTGCGAGCTGATATCGACAATCTCGCAGATGCCGTTGTTGCGGTACATCACATAATCACCGAGCTTATGTGTCGCTCGTTCCATTATTTGCTCCATGGTCAAACCTCCTTGTTCTCCGTCGGCCGTATAAAAAATAAAGGCGCCTTAACACGGGCATTTCGGCGTTAAAGCAGCTCACGGTTGATTGGTTGAGTGGATAAACTTCATACTCTTAGTATACCGTTTTTTACCTCCGGAATCAAAGGGCGTTTTAAACAAAGTTGCTGTCAATTTATCGCGCGAACACCCCTTATTCTGCTGTTTGCGACAGAATTGTACAGAAAGCGACAAAAAGCACCCGTCCGGTCAAAATCGGGCGGGTGCTATAGAAAGCAGTCGATTTATTTTTCTTCGTTCCAGCTGTACATCTTGCGCAGCTCCTTGCCAACATCTTCAAGCTGGTGTCCAGCTTCCATGCGGCGGCAGGCATTGAAGTGGATGCTGCCCGTCTTGTACTCGTTGATCCATTTGGAGGCAAAGGTGCCATCCTGGATCTCTTGCAGGATCTTCTTCATTTCCTTCTTGGTTTCATCCGTAACCAGACGCTTGCCCGTCTCGTAGTCGCCGAACTCCGCCGTGTTGGAGATGGAATAGCGCATCATGGAGAAGCCGCCCTTGTAGATGAGGTCAACGATCAGCTTCATCTCATGGATGCATTCAAAATAGGCATTTTCAGGAGCGTAGCCTGCTTCGACCAGCGTTTCAAAGCCGGCCTTCATCAGAGCCGTCACGCCGCCGCACAGAACCGCCTGCTCACCGAACAGATCGGTCTCGGTTTCCGCCTTGAAGGTGGTTTCGAGCACACCCGCACGGGCACCGCCGATACCGGCCGCATAAGCCAGAGCGATGTCCAGAGCACGGCCGGTAGCATCCTGGTGGATCGCCACAAGGTCGGGAACGCCCTTGCCCTCAAGGTATTCGCTGCGCACCGTATGACCCGGTCCCTTGGGAGCGATCATGAATACATCGACATCGGCAGGAGGAACAATCAGACCATAATGAATGTTGAAGCCGTGCGCAAACGCCAGTGCCTTACCGGCAGTCAGATGGGGCCGAATATCCTTCTCATACATGGCCGCCTGTTTCTCATCGTTGATCAGAATCATGATAATGTCCGCATTTTTGGCGGCATCGGCGGCGGTCATCACCTTGAGCCCGGCCGCTTCGGCAACCGCCCAGCTCTTGGAGCCCTCATACAGGCCCACAATCACCTTGACGCCGCTTTCATGCAGGTTGAGCGCGTGAGCGTGTCCCTGAGAGCCGTAGCCGATAATGGCAACCGTCTTATCCTTCAGGACACTCAGGTTACAGTCGCTTTGATAATAGATCTTTGGCATGGTACATTACCTCCTGTGCCGATTGAACGGCAGATTTGAATATTGTTAACCGGTTGGGGTTAATCACCTTGATTTTTGTGTGCGCGCAGTATCCGCTCCCTTTTCGAGCGCAATCACACCGGTGCATACAATTTCCTTGATACCGTAGGGACGCAACAGCATTTCGAGCGTTTCCTTGCGGTCAGCGGTATCCGAAAACTCAAGCGTCAGCGTTGACCGTGTCACATCCACGATACGCGCGCCCATCAGCTCGGAGATACGCATGATGTCCTCCCGCTGTCCGGCATTGGCCGACACTTTAATCAGGGAAAGTGAACGCGATATGGTCAGCGCGGGGTCGAGCGTTTTCACCTTGATAACGGGAATGACCTTATTGAGCTGCTTTTCCATCTGCTCAACCACATATTCATCCCCATCCACGACGATGGTCATACGAGACACCGCCGGATCCTCGGTCACACCGACCGCGAGAGAATCAATATTAAAGCCGCGGCGGGCAAACAGTCCGGACACCTTGGACAGCACGCCGGCATGGTTTTCAACGAGCACAGATATGGTATGTTTCATGCGGCCTTCCTCCTTTACAGCGACGGGTAGTCGGGTGCAACCACGCATTCAAGCAGGTAGGGGCCATCACAGGCCAGCATCTCGTCCACCGCCTGCGCCGCCTGCTCTGCCGAGTTGACCGAACGGGCAGGGATGCCGTAAGCCTCGGCGAGCCGGACAAAATCCGGACTGCCGTCCAAACATACACCGCTGTGGTTTTCCTTATACTGGTTATCCTGCAGCTCGCGCACCATACCCAAACAGCCGTTGCGCATAAT
Source organism: Bacillota bacterium (assembly GCA_023415895.1). Classification (GTDB taxonomy): domain Bacteria; phylum Bacillota; class Clostridia; order Oscillospirales; family Acutalibacteraceae; genus Avimonas. Next base: position 876 of record JAEZJA010000109.1, on the reverse strand, counting down.
CACCAGCTTGACCGCCAAATGCTCCTGGCAAATGGTCGCCAGCTCCATCATGCTCATTTGGAAGGAACCGTCGCCGCAGACCGCGCAGACCTGGCGATCGGGCGCGGCACTCTTGGCCCCCACGGCGCAGGGGATGGAATACCCCATTGTGCCCATTCCGCCCGAAGTCAGGAAACGGCCGTCACGAATCTCAAAGTGATTGGCCGACCAGATTTGGTTTTGTCCCACATCGGCACACAGCACGGCATTCGGCTGCATTTTTTTGGACAGCATTTTCATAAAGGTCTTAGGCTCCACAAAGCCTTTAACCGGAGCAATCTCTTTTTCGGCATACCGTTGCTTGCGCTCCGTCACCTGCCCCACCCAGTCATCGGGTGTGACAATCCCGGACGAAAGCTGTGTCAGTTCAGTCAGCACGCAGCGCAGATTGCCCACGATCGGAATATGGGCGGGCATGTTCTTGCCAATCTCGGCGGGATCAATATCAATATGAATGATTTTGGCGCGGGAGGCCACCTGCCCGGGAGATGCCACCGCCCGGTCACCCACGCGGGCGCCTGCCAAAATAACCAGATCGGCGTCGCGTATCGCTTTGTTGGCCGGAGCGCACCCATGGCTGCCCAGCATGCCGAGATTGAGCGGATGTGCAGTCGGCAGAGCGCCTATGCCCATCATTGTGCAAATGACTGGAATACGGCATTGATCCACAAAGGCGCGCAGTTCATGACACGCTTTGGCGGAGAAAACGCCGCCACCAACACAAATAACCGGACGCTTGCTGGAGGTCAGCGCCTCCACGGCTTTCTTGATTTGGAGCGAATGCCCCTGCACCCGCGGCTTATAACCGATAATGTCCACCGGCTTGCTGTAATCAAA